>NZ_JBHXME010000087.1:0-44698 GCF_042721125.1 Streptomyces sp. NPDC058469 | reverse complement strand
GTGGTTGCCGAAGGGTCTGCCGGCCCGTCGGCGTTTGGCGAGGGGCCGTCCGTCGCGCCGGCGATCGCCGAGATGCCGAGTGGCCCGTCGCCGGTTGGCGAGAGGGCCGCGGGTCCGTGGCCGGTCGCCGGGAGGCCGTCCGGTTCGTCGTCGGTTGACGGGAGGGGGCCCGGTTCGTCGCCGGTCGTCGAGAGGCCGTCCGGTTCGTCGTCGGTTGGTGAGAGGCCCGTCGTGGCCTCCCATCCCCTGACCGTTCAGTCGTCGCCCGGCCCCGGTTTCGGGCCCGCGCCGGTTTTCGCGCCCGCTCCCGTTCCGCCCGGTGGTACCGGTCCGGTGGATGGTGCCGGGGTGCGGCGGGGGCGCCGTAGGACAGTCGTCGTAGGGGCGATGCTGGTCGTGGCTGTCACCGCGGGGGTGCTCGTGTGGCATCCCTGGGCCGGTTCCGGCCAGAACGACGCCGGGGCCGGGGGAGCCTCGTCGTCGCCGTTGCGATCGACCGGCGCCGCGTTTCCCGATGCCCCGCTGCTGGTGCGGATGGACACGGACCCCGGATCGTCGACGTGCCACAGTGTGATCGGCCGCCGCGACTCCACCACGGACGACCCGAAGCAGGTGATCGACGGGACGTGCGACGCCCTGCCGCAGTGGTCCCCCGACAACAAGTCGTTCGCGTTCACCCGCAAGACGGGGCAGGGGTCGGCGGTCTGGACGGCGAACGCGGACGGTACCGACGTCCGCCGGGTCGCCGCGATCGCGGGCGGCCGGGTGTCCTGGTCCCCGGACGGCAAGCGGCTGGCCGTGCTGCGCCGGCAGGACGGTGTGCAGCAACTGTTCGCCGTGACCGTCTCGGACGGCTCAGCGCAGCAACTGACCACCGGCACCGCGAAGGTGGAGGACCCGGCGTGGTCCCCCGACGGCAAGCACATCGCCGTCTGCCTGCAGAAGACGTCGGGTTGGCAGATCCACGTCGTCGACCCGGCGCGGCCGGGCGCCGAGCCCCGGCAGGTCACCCACCAGCCCCGGCGTGCGCTCGACCCCGTCTGGTCCCCGGACGGCCGCTCCTTCGCCTACACCGCCGGGGCACCCGACGTGGGGACAGGGGGAGACATCCACATCGTCAAGGCGGACGGCACGGACGACAGGACGCTGGTGCGGACCGCCGCGCAGGAGATGGACCCGGTCTGGTCGCCCGACGGCAAGTGGGTGGCCTTCGTCCGGGGCCCCTTCGACCGACCGGCGATCTGGGCCGTCCGCGCGGACGGCACCGGCGAACGCAGGCTCACCACCGGCAGTACGCCGGAGGGCCACCCCTCCTGGCGCTGACCTGCCTCTATGCTCGTTTCATGTCGGACATGCTGAGAGAGGTCACCGCGACCCGCTACATCGAGCCCCTGCGGTCCGGCGGTTCCGTCCCCGGACTCGTCGAGGCCGACGACCTCGGCACGTACGTCGTCAAGTTCACCGGCTCCGCGCAGGGCCGCAAGGCGCTGGTCGCCGAAGTGATCGTCGGGGAGCTGGCCCGCGCCCTCGGCCTGCGCTTCCCCGAGCTGGTCCTCGTGCACTTCGACCCGGCGATCGCCGACGAGGAGCCGCACCAGGAGGTGCGGGACCTGCACAGCGCGAGCGCGGGTCTGAACCTCGGCATGGACTTCCTGCCGGGCGCGCGGGACTTCACCCCGGAGGTCGCCGCGCGCTGCACCGTCGACCCGCTGGAGGCCGGGAAGATCATCTGGCTCGACGCGTTGACCGTCAACGTCGACCGCACGGTCCACAGTTCCAACCTGATGATCTGGCCCACGCTCGGCATCGCACCCCCGCGCCTGTGGCTCATCGACCACGGCGCCGCCCTCGTCTTCCACCACCGCTGGGACGGCGCCGACCCCGCGAAGTCCTACGACTTCCGCCACCACGCCCTCGGCCACTACGGCCCGGACACCCGTGCCGCCGACGCCGAGTTGGCCCCCAAGGTGACCGGGGAACTGCTGCGCCGCATCGCGGCCGAGGTGCCGGACGCCTGGCTGGCCGGCGAACCGGGCTTCGCGACACCCGACGCCGTACGGGAGGCGTACGTCGCCTACCTCCACGCGCGCGTGGAGGCCTCCGCGGCCTGGCTCCCCACCGACTTCCCCAGCCGGGAGGAACGCGCCGCGGAGGAGGCCCTCCGCGCGGCGAAGACACAACAGGGCCGCCCGAGTTGGCTCAAGCGGGTCCCCGACCTGCACGGCAAACCGGCGGCGGAACAGGATTGGTCGGTACACCTCGGATGACAGACGTAGACGTCCCCACAGAGAACCCCGTCCAGCCGGAGCACCGCGTGCAGATCGAGTACTGCACCCAGTGCCGATGGCTGCCCCGCGCGGTCTGGCTGGCGCAGGAACTCCTCACCACCTTCGAGACCGAGCTGACGGAACTGTCCCTGAAGCCCGGCACCGGCGGCGTCTTCGTCGTCCGCGTGAACGACGAGGTGGTGTGGGACCGCCGCGCACAGGGCTTCCCGGAGCCGACGGCCGTGAAGAAGCTCGTACGCGACCGAGTGGCCCCGGGAAGGTCCCTGGGCCACTCGGACAAGTGAGCTGTTCCTGACGGTGGTTGAGGATCAGCCCCTGAGCTGCTCGTACGCGGGCAGCGTCAGGAAGTCCGCGTAGTCGTCGTCGAGCGCGACCGCCAGGAGGAGGTCGTGGGCCTGCTGCCAGTGGCCCGCGGCGAAGGCGTCCGCGCCGATCTCCGCGCGGATGTTCTCCAGCTCCTCGGCGGCAACCTTGCGCGCCAGCTCGGGAGTTGCCTTCACCGTGTTTCCTGCGTGCTCGAACTCAACGCCCGCGTTGATCCACTGCCAGATCTGCGACCGCGAGATCTCGGCGGTGGCCGCGTCCTCCATCAGGTTGAAGATGGCGACGGCACCGAGCCCGCGCAGCCACGCCTCGATGTAACGGATGCCCACCTGAACGGCGTTGACGAACCCCGGGTACGTCGGCCTCGCGTGCAGGGAGTCCACGGCGATCAGGTCGGCGGCCTTGACGTCGACGTCCTCGCGCAGCCGGTCCTTCTGGTTCGGCTTCTCGCCGAGCACCGCGTCGAAGGAGGCCATGGCGATCGGCACCAGGTCCGGGTGGGCCACCCACGACCCGTCGAAACCGTCCCCGGCCTCACGGTCCTTGTCCGCCTTGACCTTCTCGAACGCGACCTTGTTGACCGCCTCGTCACGACGGGACGGGATGAACGCCGCCATGCCGCCGATCGCGTGCGCCCCGCGCTTGTGGCAGGTACGGACGAGGAGTTCGGTGTACGCCCGCATGAACGGGGCCGTCATCGTCACCGCGTTGCGGTCCGGGAGGACGAACTTGGGCCCGCCGTCACGGAAGTTCTTCACGATGGAGAACAGGTAGTCCCAGCGGCCCGCGTTCAACCCCGAGGCGTGGTCGCGGAGTTCGTAGAGGATCTCCTCCATCTCGTACGCGGCGGTGATCGTCTCGATCAGCACGGTCGCGCGGACGGTGCCCTGCGGGATGCCGACGTAGTCCTGCGCGAAGACGAACACGTCGTTCCACAGGCGGGCTTCGAGGTGCGACTCGGTCTTCGGGAGGTAGAAGTACGGGCCCTTGCCCAGGTCGAGCAGCCGCTGCGCGTTGTGGAAGAAGTACAGCCCGAAGTCCACGAAGGCGCCCGGGACCTGCTCACCGTCCACCAGGAGGTGACGCTCGTCCAGATGCCAGCCGCGCGGCCGCATCACGACGGTCGCCAGCTCGTCCTCGGCCTTCAGGGCGTACGACTTACCGGACTTGGGGTCGGTGAAGTCGATGGCGCGGGAGTAGGCGTCGATCAGGTTGAGCTGACCGGTGACGACGTTCTCCCAGGTCGGCGCAGAGGCGTCCTCGAAGTCCGCGAGCCAGATCTTCGCGCCCGAGTTGAGGGCGTTGATCGTCATCTTGCGGTCGGTGGGGCCGGTGATCTCGACGCGCCGGTCGTTCAGGGCGGCGGGGGAGGGGGCCACCTTCCAGGAGTCGTCCGCGCGGATCGCGGCGGTCTCCGGGAGGAAGTCGAGGGTGGAGGTGCGGGCGATCTCCGCGCGGCGCTCGGCCCGGCGGGCGAGGAGTCCGGCCCGGCGGGGCGTGAACCGGCGGTGCAGCTCGGCCAAGAAGGCGAGGGCCTCGTCGGTGAGGACCTCGCCCTGCCGGGGCAGGGGCTCGGCGTCGACGACGACCGGCGAGGACGGCGCTGGTGCGGACATGAACTGTCACTTCCTTCAGCGTGGCACCGGGTGCCAGGTGACCCGGGTAGGGCTGGGAGCACCCGAGGGGCCGTCGGGCGCTTCTGAACAGTGGATACTAGTTTCCTCATTGTGGAAGTTCAATGGTTTGTTGATGTCGAGATTCTCCGGATCGAGCCAAGATGGCGCTCAGTGCCACCCCGCTCACTCAAGGTGGACGAGATCCGCCTCAGTGTCGATGTCGTACGGCTGCGCCGCATCCCCGCACTCGACGAGCGTGACCGCGTCCGCGTGCGCCTTGAGGTACGTCCGCGCCCCCCGGTCACCGGTCGCGCTCTCGGCGATCCCGGCCCAGTGCGCGGCACCGAACAGCACCGGATGCCCGCGTACCCCGTCGTAGGCGGCCGAGACCAGTGACTCCTCGTCCATGAACCCGGCCAGCACCCGCGCCACCGCCTCCGCACCGATCCCGGGCTGATCCACGAGCGACACGAGCGCCGCCCGCGCCCCCGTACCCGCGAGCGAGTCCAGCCCGGCCCGCAGCGAGGACCCCATCCCCTGCTCCCACTCCGGGTTCTCCACGACCACGCAGCCGGTCAGCTCCGCCTGCTCCTGTACGGCGTCGGCGCGAGCCCCCAGCACCACGTGGACGCGGGTGAGGCCCGCCGCGCGCAGGACCCCGACCGCGTGCTCCACAAGGGGCCGCCCCCGGTGTCGCAGCAGTGCCTTGGGCCGCCCGCCGAGCCGTCGGCCGCCCCCTGCGGCGAGCAGCAGCCCGGCGACCTGGTCTTCGTTTAGCGTCATACGTCCTGCATACCTGACGCGGTGGCGACCGCAGGGAATCCTCAGACTTAATTTCGGTCCGTGGAGTGGCGCACCCCGTACCGGGTGGCGTTTACTGGCCCGCGTCCCTCGGCGCCCGACCAGTATTGCGGGGTGCGCGGCGGGACCGCGAAGTTCTTGCGCACGAAGACGTGCGAGGGGGGAGAGCTGTGTTGCGGAGCTTGGGGCAGAGGTCAGTGACCGGCAGTGACGAGGATCCGAGGGTGGCGGAACTGCGGACCGCGGTGTCCCGGTTGCGCCGCGAACTGGCCGCGCATCCGGCCGAGTTCCCCGACCGGGTCATCGCCGAGGACGAACTCGCGGCGCTGGCCGCGATGACCATCGACGGCATCCCCGAAATCCCGCGCCTGCGCCGCTCGTTGCTTCTCATCGCCGGTGCGATCGGCTCGGTGAGCGCGCTCGCGAGGGGCCTGACGGACGTACGCAACGCGGTGGACCTGTTCGGTCAACCCCGGGGCGGACAGGGCTAGTTCACGGCCACGCGGGCGACGGGAACGGTCCCCGGTAGCCCGTGTGAGTGGCGGTCCGGTGCTCGAACTCGCCGCAGAGCCAGGTCTCCTGGACGAACTCGGTGTGCTCGTCCCAGAGGGCGAAGATGCCCCGGGGGCCGTGCTTGCCGTCGACCTGGCGATAGCGGTCCTTGGCGTCACGGAAGCAGGCCAGCCCCGCCATCAACCCGTTGCCGAGCGGACTGTAGTCGGACCAGGCGCACGCGACACAGGCCCGGAGCCGGACTCCCGCCGGAAGCCGGCGCTGGATGTCGTGCAGCGCGGACTCGAAGTCCCCCTGGCCACCCGTGTTTTGGTACTCGCGCCCGTCCAGGCGCAGAGTCGTGGTCAGCGTCTCCGCGTCCAGCCCGCGCCCGGGACCGGCCGGGCTCCCGAGCCGTAGCGCGCAGTCCAGCACCGCCGTACGTACGCCCTGCCCCTCGACCGCGACGGACAGCGGCACCTCCCACTCCAGGAGACACGAGCAGAGCCCGCCGTCGAAGAAGGCGAACGAGGCCTCCGGTGGCTCTCCGCCGAGCGCGCCGAGGTCGTCCATGCTGTCGCCCTCGAAGCGGACGCCCCGGATCGTCGTGCGGATCAGCTCCCGGCCGTCCGACTCGAAGACGACGGCCTTGCCGCCGTGCCGGTCGGTGTACCGGCCGGGCCAGAACCGCACGGAGTTCACGCGGGGTTCTGGCTGGCCAGTGCCTCCGACAGCTCGCCGGCCACCTGCTGGAGCATCGGCACGATCTTGTCGGTCGCCGACTCGGTGACCCGGCCCGCCGGGCCCGAGATCGAAATCGCGGCGGCGGTGGGGGAGTTGGGCACGGAGACGGCGAGGCAGCGCACGCCGATCTCCTGCTCGTTGTCGTCGAGCGCGTAGCCGAGGCGGCGCACGTCCTGCAGGGCCGCGAGGAAACCGTCGGGCGTGGTGATCGTCTTCTCGGTCGCGGCGGGCATGCCGGTACGGGCGAGCAGCGCGCGCACCTCGTTGTCCGGGGTGTTGGCGAGCAGGGCCTTGCCGACGCCCGTGGAGTGCGGCAGGACGCGCCGGCCGACCTCGGTGAACATGCGCATCGAGTGCTTGGACGGCACCTGCGCGACGTACACGATCTCGTCGCCGTCGAGCAGCGCCATGTTCGCCGTCTCGCCGGTCTCCTCGACCAGCCGGGCCAGATAGGGGCGGGCCCAGGTGCCGAGCAGCCGGGACGCGGACTCGCCGAGGCGGATCAGGCGCGGGCCCAGCGCGTACCGGCGGTTGGTCTGCTGGCGGACGTAACCGCAGACCACGAGCGTGCGCATCAGGCGGTGGATGGTGGGCAGCGGCAGTCCGCTGCTCGCGGCGAGCTCGCTCAGGCCGACCTCACCGCCCGCGTCGGCCATCCGCTCCAGCAGGTCGAAGGCGCGCTCAAGGGACTGGACACCACCGGTGGCGGACTTGGTGGAATCGGTGGTGCTGGCGCTGGACGGCGGCACGGCGCGTTCCTTTCGGCACGGGCGGGAAGGGCTGAAGCCTACCCGGGGGTCGGTTGACTCCCCGCCTGTGCGTAGCTACGTTCTGCTTGCCGGAAGTTTAATTCCGCTTTGTGGAAACGTCCAGAGTATGCGCATGAGGCGCATCGTGGAGAAGTGTGCTCTTGACGGTACGGGAGTGGGAGTGAAGACTCCTTCAACAGAACGTTGAATTCCGTTACGTGGAAGTAAATCCCGTTTCCCGGAAGTAACAACGGCGGCAGAGAGAGGGGTCCGGGTGTCCGACGCTGAACTGGTGGTGCGCTCCACACGTGTCATCACTCCCGAGGGGACACGCGCGGCGGCGGTCGCGGTCGCCGGGGGGAAGATCACGGCCGTCCTCCCGTACGACGCCCAAGTCCCGTCCGGAGCACGGTTCGAGGACTTCGGCGACGACGTCCTGCTGCCCGGCCTGGTCGACACCCATGTGCACGTGAACGACCCCGGCCGCACCCACTGGGAGGGCTTCTGGACCGCCACGCGCGCGGCGGCGGCCGGCGGCATCACCACCCTGATCGACATGCCGCTCAACTCCCTCCCGCCGACGACGACGGTCGACAACCTCCGTACGAAGCAGCGGGTCGCCACGGAGAAGGCCCATATAGACGTCGGCTTCTGGGGCGGCGCCCTGCCCGGCAACGTCAAGGACCTGCGCCCGCTGCACGACGCCGGGGTCTTCGGCTTCAAGGCGTTCCTGTCCCCGTCCGGCGTCGACGAGTTCCCGCACCTTGACCAGGACCAACTCGCCCTGTCCCTGGCCGAGATAGCGGGATTCGACGGCCTGCTCATCGTCCATGCGGAGGACCCGCACCACCTCGAAGCGGCCCCGCAGCAGGGCGGTCCCAAGTACGCCGACTTCCTCGCCAGCCGTCCGCGCGACGCCGAGGACACGGCCATCGCGGGGCTGATCGCGCAGGCGAAGCGCCTTGACGCGCGCGTGCACGTGCTGCACCTGTCCTCGTCCGACGCGCTGCCGCTGATCGCCGCCGCCAAGGCCGAGGGTGTCCGCGTCACGGTCGAGACGTGCCCCCACTACCTGACCCTCACGGCCGAGGAAGTCCCGGACGGCGCAAGCGAGTTCAAGTGCTGCCCGCCCATCCGTGAGTCCGCCAACCAGGACCTGCTGTGGCAGGCGCTGGCCGACGGCACGATCGACTGCGTCGTGACGGACCACTCACCTTCGACGGCCGACCTGAAGACCGACGACTTCGCCACCGCGTGGGGCGGCATCTCCGGCCTCCAGCTGAGCCTCGCCGCGGTGTGGACGGAGGCGCGCAAGCGAGGCTACGACCTGGCGGACGTGGTCCGCTGGATGTCGTCAAGGACCGCACAGCTGGCGGGACTTGACCAGAAGGGCGCCATCGAGGCGGGCCGCGACGCCGACTTCGCGGTCCTCGCGCCCGACGAGACGTTCACCGTGGACCCGGCGGCCCTCCAACACCGCAACCGCGTCACGGCGTACGCCGGAAAGACCCTCAGCGGCGTCGTGAAGTCGACCTGGCTGCGCGGCGAACGCATCGTGCTGGACGGCGAGTTCACCGACCCGAAGGGCCAACTCCTGACCCGTACCCCCTGATTCACCCTTCCGCACCCGCAGCGGCCTACTCCCGAAAGGCAGATTTAGTGACGGCGATTCCGACTTTCACCGGCGACGCGAACCCCTACGGAGGCGGTGACCCGTACGCGGACTACCGCACGGCCGACTTCCCCTTCACTCAGTACGCCAACCTCGCCGACCGGCAGCTCGGCGCCGGTGTCATCGCCGCCAACGACGAGTTCTTCGCCCAGCGCGAGAACCTGCTGGTGCCCGGACCCGCCGAGTTCGACCCCGAGCACTTCGGCCACAAGGGCAAGATCATGGACGGCTGGGAGACCCGCCGCCGCCGCGGCACCTCGGCCGACCACCCCTGGCCGACGGCGGAGGACCACGACTGGGCGCTGGTCCGCCTCGGAGCGCCCGGAGTCATCCGGGGCATCGTCGTCGACACGGCCCACTTCCGCGGCAACTACCCGCAGGCGGTATCGGTCGAGGGCACGTCGGTACCGGGCTCCCCGTCCCCCGAGGAGCTGCTCGCCGACGACGTGAAGTGGACGCCCCTGGTCCCGCGCACACCGGTGGGCGGCCACGCGGCGAACGGTTTCTCCATAGCCACCGAACAACGCTTCACCCACCTCCGTGTCAACCAGCACCCCGACGGGGGCATCGCGCGCCTTCGGGTCTACGGCGAGGTCGTACCCGACCCCCACTGGCTGGCGGCGCTGGGCACCTTCGACGTGGTCGCCCTGGAGAACGGTGGCGGTGCCGAGGACGCCTCCAACCTCTTCTACTCGCCCGCCACCAACACCATCCAGCCCGGCCGCTCCCGCAAGATGGACGACGGCTGGGAAACCCGCCGCCGCCGCGACCAGGGCAACGACTGGATCCGCTACCGCCTGGCAGCCCAGTCCCAGATCCGCGCCGTCGAGATCGACACGGCGTACCTGAAGGGCAACAGCGCGGGCTGGGCATCGGTGTCGGTCCGGGACGGCGAGGCCGGCGAGTGGACCGAGATCCTCCCGCGCACCCGCCTCCAGCCCGACACGAACCACCGCTTCGTCCTGCCGACCCCGGCGATCGGGACGCACGCACGCGTGGACATCTATCCCGACGGCGGGATCTCGCGGCTGCGGTTGTTCGGGTCGCTCACTGAGCAGGGGGCAGCGACGCTGGCGGCCCGGCACCAGGAGCTGGGCGGCTGACGCACGCTGCCCATGCCGGAGGGGCTGATTTTCAGCCCGTCCGGCGCCTTTCCAACGCAGGCCGCCACCATCCAGCCTGTCCGGCGTTTGAGGACGAGGCCCCTTCAGGGCCGAACGGGGGTCTCGGGGCGGAGCCCCCCAGAGGGACGCGAGCCACGACCTACCCGCGACCGGAACCGAGACGACCACCCGCTACGTTCTTCCTTCGTGACCCTTCAGCAAGAGATCGTCGGCAACGCCATGCAGATGGCGGTCGTCAGCCTGAGCCCCGGCCAGACCGTGTACTGCGAGGCCGGGAAGTTCCTCTTCAAGACGACGAACGTGACCATGGAGACCCGTCTGAGCGGCCCGTCGAGCGGCGGGCAGCAGCAGGGCGGCGGTGGCTCGGGCGGCAGCGGTATGGGCGGCATGCTCCGGCAGGCCATGGGGACGGCCATGCAGGTCGGCCAGCGCGTGCTCGCCGGTGAGTCGATGGCGTTCCAGTACTTCACCTCCCAGGGCGGCGAGGGCACCGTCGGCTTCGCGGGCGTGCTTCCCGGTGAGATGCGCGCCCTGGAGCTGGACGGCACCCGCGCGTGGTTCGCGGAGAAGGACGCCTTCGTGGCGGCCGAGTCCAGCGTCCAGTTCGGCATCGCCTTCCAGGGCGGCCGCACCGGCATGAGCGGCGGCGAGGGCTTCGTCCTGGAGAAGTTCACCGGGCACGGCACGGTGCTCATCGCCGGCGCGGGCAACTTCATCGACCTGAACCCGGCCGACTTCGGCGGCCGCATCGAGGTCGACACCGGCTGCGTCGTCGCCTTCGAGGAGGGCATCCAGTACGGCGTCCAGCGCGTCGGCGGCCTCAACCGCCAGGGCCTGATGAACGCCGTGTTCGGCGGCGAGGGCCTGTCCCTGGCCACCCTGGAGGGCAACGGCAGGGTCATCCTGCAGTCCCTCACCATCGAGAGCCTCGCCAACGCCCTGAAGAAGGCCCAGGGCGGCGACAAGCAGGGCCCGACGGGCGGCATGTTCTCGACCCACGCGGGGTGAGAAGCCGTAGCGGAGACCGAGAGATGCCGTAGCGAGGACCGAGAGATGCCGTAGCGAGGACCGATGAGTTGCGGGGGCCCGCGGGGTCTGAGCTGATGACACCATCGGCCCTCGCACCAGGAAGCAGGCACCCGACATGGGCAAGCTCGTCTCCACCATCTTCGTCACCCTCGACGGCGTCTACCAGGCCCCCGGTGGCCCCGAAGAGGACACCCGCGGCGGCTTCGAGCACGGCGGCTGGAGTTTCGTCTACGGCGACGACGACTTCGGCCGGTTCGTGGTCGAGGTCTTCGACCGCTCCGGCGCCTATCTGCTCGGCCGTCGTACGTACGACATCTTCGCCGGGTACTGGCCGGACAAGACCGACCCCGCCGACCCGATCGCCTCCAAGCTGAACGCGTTGCCGAAGTACGTCGCCTCGTCGACCCTCACCGACGCCTCCTGGGCCGGCACCACCGTCCTCAGTGGCGACCTCGCCAAGGAGGTCACCGACCTCAAGGAGCGCACCGAGGGCGAACTCCAGGTGCACGGCAGCGGCGCCCTCGTCCGGTCCCTCCTCGCGCTCGGCCTCGTCGACACGCTCCACCTGGTGACCTTCCCGGTCGTGCTCGGCAGCGGCCTGCGCCTGTTCCCCGAGGGCACCGAGCCCATCGCCTTCCGGCACACGGGCGGGCGCATCACCAGCACCGGCGTCTCCATCCAGTCGTACGACCTGGCGGGCCGCCCGACCTACGGCTCGTACGCGGACGCGGATGCGGAAAACGCCTAGTCGGCCGGGGTCCGCGCCGGTACGGTGATCGTTCCGTGTGGTAGCCACCGATGTCTCCACCCCTTCGCCGGAGACCGGGAGAGCCGCCCCCATGTCCTCGATCGCCGTACCGCGTGCCCTCGCACCCCGCCGCGCGTGGCTCACCGACCTGCCCGTCCTGCTGGTCGCGGTGGTCTGGGGCGCCAGCTATCTCGCCGCCAAGGACATCACCACCACCGGCACGGTCCTCGCCGTCCTGGTCCTGCGCTTCGCCCTCGTCCTGCCCGTCCTGACGGCCGTCGGCCACCGCGCGCTGCGCGCCCTTACGGCCGCCCAATGGCGCGGCGCGGGGTTGCTCGGGCTGATCCTCGCCTTGATCTTCCTCCTGGAGACCTACGGCGTCGTCCACACGTCGGCGACCAACGCGGGCCTGATCATCAGCCTCACCATGATCTTCACCCCGCTCGCCGAGGCCGCCGTGAACCGTGCCCGGCCCTCCCGCGCCTTCCTCGGCGCGGCAGCCCTGTCCGTGCTCGGCGTGCTGCTGCTGACCCAGGGCGCGGGCTTCACCCGCCCCTCCCTCGGCGACCTCCTCATGCTGCTCGCAGCCCTCGCCCGCACCCTGCACGTCCTCGCCATGTCCCGCACCAAGTCGGTCCAGGGCGCCGACGCGCTGCCCCTGACCACCGTCCAACTCGGCACCGCCGTCGCGGTGTTCGCGATCCTGTCGACCGGCGCCGACACCACACCGTGGGCGACGGCCGCCGACTTCGGGCCACGCGAGTGGGCCGGGCTGCTGTTCCTCTCGGTGTTCTGCACCCTGTTCGCCTTCTTCGTACAGATGTGGGCCGTACGCCGGACCTCGCCCTCCCGGGTCAGCCTGCTGCTCGGCACCGAGCCCCTGTGGGCCGCCGCGGCCGGTATCGCGCTCGGCGGCGAACGGCTCGGAGCGTTCGGGCTGGCAGGCGGCGTACTCGTACTTGTGGGGACCGCGTGGGGACGCGGGGCCGCACGTTAACTCCCGGAAAACTCATCGGACTTGACGGGAATTTCTGCAGAGTTGTCATTGACATGCCACTGTCTACGCGCGTCATCATGGACCCATGAGATTCCCCCCACGCGCCACTCGCATCGGAGCCGCAGCCGCTCTCCTGTCCGCCCTCGTCGTGGGCGGCACCGTTGCCACCGTGACCCCGGCGGCCGCCGCGGTCGGCAGCATCTGCTACAGCGACCTGCCGTCGCAGGCCTACGACACGCTCGACCTGATCGCGTCGAACGGCCCCTTCCCCTACTCGCAGGACGGTGTCGTCTTCCGGAACCAGGAAGGAGTCCTGCCCTCGCAGTCGTCGGGCTACTACCACGAGTACACGGTCAAGACGCCCGGCTCGTCTACGCGCGGAGCTCGCCGCATCGTCACAGGTGAGGAGTCCCAGGAGGACTACTACACCTCGGACCACTACGTCACGTTCGACCTGATCAACTTCGGCTGCTGAGCCGAACGACCAGCTGCACCACTGCCCGCCCCTCGCCCCGCGGCTCCCCCCACGAACACGGGCCGCGGGGCGAGGCATGTCCGCCGAAAGTCTGTGACGGCGCGACTTTGGTCGCCGTTCCCCCGCGCGGGGTGGGTACCGGGCCCGGTGCCGCATAGATTTGTCGACCGTGACTGGTGACAGGACCGCGAAGGTACCGCAGGCGTTCGCGGGGCGCCGATGGCTGCTGCCGTCCGCCGTGGCAGACGAACTCGATCCCGACGTCGAACGGCGCGGACGGCCCCGCCGTACCGCACGCGACTGGGTCGTCGACGTCTGCTGCTTCCTGCTGGCCGTGGGCATCGGGCTGGCGGCCGCGCAGACGCTCGACAACGACACCGCGACCCCGCACTCCCTCGCCGTCGTGGACCAGTTCTTCGGGGCCCTCGCCTGCGGTGCGGTGTGGCTGCGGCGCCGCTGGCCGGTCGGGCTGGCGGTCGCGATGATCCCCGTCGGCCTCGTCTCGAACACGGCGGGCGGCGCCGCCATGGTCGCCCTCTTCACGCTCGCCGTGCACCGGCCCTTCCGCTACGTCGCCTGGATCGGCGGCATCCAACTCGCCCTGGCCCCGCTGTTCTTCTGGCTGCGACCGGACCCCGATCTGCCGTACGCCGGCGCGGTCGTGTTCACCGAACTGCTCACCCTCACCGTCATCGGCTGGGGCATGTTCGTACGGTCCAAGCGGCAGCTCATGCTGAGCCTGCGCGACCGCGCCCGGCGCGCGGAGACGGAGGCGGAACTGCGGGCCGAGCAGGCCCAGCGGCTCGCCCGTGAGGCCATCGCGCGCGAGATGCACGACGTGCTCGCGCACCGCCTGACCCTGCTGAGCGTGCACGCGGGCGCGCTGGAGTTCCGGCCGGACGCGCCCCGCGAGGAGGTCGCGCGGGCGGCCGGTGTCATCCGGGAGAGCGCCCACGAGGCGCTGCAGGACCTGCGGGAGATCATCGGCGTGCTGCGCGCGGGCGAGCCCGACGACACGGGTCGCCCGCAGCCCACGCTCGGCGCCCTGGACGCGCTGGTCACCGAGTCCCGCGAGGCCGGCATGAAGGTCACCCTCGCCAACCGCGTCACCGACTCCGCCGCCGTGCCCGCCTCGGTGGGCCGCACCGCCTACCGCATCGCCCAGGAGGCCCTCACCAACGCCCGCAAACACGCTCCCGGCACGGAGGTCACCGTGACGGTCACCGGCACCCCGGGCGACGGCCTGGTGATCGCCGTGCACAACCCGCCCCCGGAGGGCGAGGTCCCGCACGTCCCCGGCTCCGGCCAGGGCCTGATCGGGCTGACCGAGCGGGCGACGCTGGCGGGCGGGCGACTGGAACACGGCCCGGAGGCGAACGGCGGATTCCGGGTACGGGCCTGGCTGCCCTGGGGGTGAGTCCTTGAGTCCCCTACTGCCCGGCACGGGCAACTCCGCTGCCGTGCAAGGGCGATGGCGGCCCCGGGAAAGTCACCGCCCCCTCGGGTGTCCGCGCTCCGCCCTGTCACCGCCCGCCGCGCGACCGTGGTTACGTAGCCCCATGACCGCGATCAGACTGCTCCTCGTCGACGACGACCCGCTGGTGCGGGCCGGGCTGTCCTTCATGCTGGGCGGCGCCGCCGACGTCGAGATCGTCGGCGAGGCCGCCGACGGCAGCGAGGTCGAGGAACTCGTCGACCGCGTCCACCCGGACGTCGTCCTGATGGACATCCGCATGCCGTCGGTCGACGGCCTCACCGCCACGGAGCGGCTGCGCGCACGCGGCGACGCGCCCCAGATCGTCGTCCTCACCACCTTCCACGCCGACGAACAGGTGCTACGGGCCCTCCGCGCGGGCGCCGCCGGCTTCGTCCTCAAGGACACCCCGCCCGCCGAGATCCTCGACGCCGTACGTCGCGTCGCGGCCGGCGATCCCGTCCTGTCGCCCGCGGTCACCCGCCAGTTGATGGAGCACGCGGCGGGCACCGCCACCGACACCCGTCGTGCACGCGCGCGTGAACGCGTCGCCGCCCTGGGAGACCGCGAACGCGAGGTCGCCGTGGCCGTCGGCCAGGGCCTCGCCAACGCCGAGATCGCCACCGGCCTCTTCATGAGCGTCGCCACCGTCAAGACCCACGTCTCCCGCATCCTGGCCAAGCTCGACCTCAACAACCGGGTGCAGATCGCCCTGTTGGCGTACGACGCGGGCCTGCTCGAAGAGGACGGGGAGAGCGGGCACTAGCCGCTGCCGCCGTCCGTTCCCACTGCACTGGGAGACCTCGGGGGATCGACCGGGAGGGGGCAGGCATGACCGAAGTGATCGATCTGGGGGAGTTCGGCGAGGCGTTCCGGCGGGACCCGCATCAGGTGTACGCCATGCTGCGGGAGTCGGGCCCGGTGCACCGCGTACGGCTGCCGGTGCCGGACGAACACCACGTGACCTGGCTGATCGTGGGGTACGACGAGGCGCGCTCGGCGCTCGCGGACCCCCGACTGGCCAAGGACGGCGGCAAGATCGGGGTGACGTTCCTCGACGAGGAGCTGATCGGCAAGTACCTCCTGGCCGCCGACCCACCGCAGCACACCCGCCTGCGCGGGCTGATCACCCGCACGTTCACCATGCGCCGGGTCGAGGAACTGCGCCCGCGCGTCCAGCGGATCACCGACGACCTGCTCGACGCGATGCTGCCCTCCGGCCACGCCGACCTCGTCGAGTCGCTCTCCTACCCGCTGCCGATCACCGTGATCTCCGAGCTCCTCGGCGTGCCCGAGATGGACCGCGCGGAATTCCGCAAACTGTCCACCGAGGCGGTCGCACCCACCAGTTCGGGCACCGAGTACGACGCGTTCGTACGGCTCGCCGAGTATCTGGGCGACCTGATCGAGGACAAGCGCCGCGCCGGTCCCGGCGGCGACCTGCTCAGCGACCTGATCCGCACCACCGCCGAGGACGGCGACCGGCTCTCCCCGCAGGAACTGCGGGGCATGGCCTTCATCCTGCTCATCGCCGGCCACGAGACCACCGTCAACCTCCTCACCAGCGGCATCCACGCCCTGCTCACCCACCCGGACCAACTCGCCGCCCTGCGCGCCGACATGACCCTGCTCGACGGTGCGATCGAGGAGATGCTGCGCTACGAGGGCCCGGTGGAGAACGGCACGTTCCGCTTCGCCGCGGAGCCCCTGGAGATCGCCGGCACCTCGGTGGAGCGGGGCGACCCGGTCATGGTCGGCCTGACCGCCGCCGACCGCGACGGGGACCGCTTTCCCGCCCCGGACCGCTTCGACATCCGCCGCGACACCCGCGGCCACCTCGCCTTCGGCCACGGCATCCACTACTGCCTCGGCGCCCCCTTGGCCCGCCTCGAAGCACGCACGGCGATACGCACCCTGCTGGAGCGCGCCCCCGGCCTGACCCTGGACGGCCCGCCCGGCGACTGGCTCCCGGGCATGCTGATGCGCGGGATGCGCGCCCTGCCGGTGCGCTGGTAGAACGGCTGCACCGGGCGGCCGTAGCGGCGGCGGGGCCCTGAAGGCCGTAGCAGCAATCGCAGCAGCAACTGTCGTCGCCGCAGCAGCCGCAGTAGCCGTAACAGCCGTGGACCCCGTAGGAGGCCCGCCCTCGTGACCGCACTCGTCGAGTTCGACCTGACCATGGCTCGCAAGGCGCTGGAGAGTCAGCCCTTCAGCAGGCTGATCGGCGCGCGGCTGAGTGCCTTCGGGGACGGGATCGCCACGCTGGAGATCGACATCAGGGAGGACCTCCACCAGCAGAACGGCTTCGTGCACGGCGGAGTCCTGTCCTACGCCGCCGACAACGCGCTCACCTTCGCCGGCGGCACGGTGCTGGGCCCCGCGGTCCTCACCGGCGGCCTCTCCATCCAGTACGTCCGCCCGGCCGCCGGCCGCACCCTGCGCGCCCACGCGGAGGTCGTCCAGGCCGGCCGCCGCCAGGCCGTCGTCCGCTGCGACGTCCTCACGATCGCCGACGACGGCACGGAGTCCCTCTGCGCGGTCGCCCAGGGCACGGTGCTGTCGGCCCGTACGTCCTGAGTCCCTACGTCCTGAGTCCCCACGTCTTGAGTCCGTAGGTCTTGAGTTCATACGTCCTGAGGGGGAGCCGTAGATGCTGCGCACCGGCCGGCGACAAGGCTGCTCAGCTGACGGGCAGGGCGCCCGCGATCTCCGCGAGGCGGACCGGTCTGTGTTCGTGTCTGGATACTTCGCAGGCCTCGGCGATGCGCAGCGCCTGGAGGGCCTCGCGGCCGTCGCACGGGTTGGTGCGCTGGCCGACGACGACCTCGACGAAGGCGATCAACTCGGCCTCGTAGGCGGGCCCGAAGCGCTCCAGGAAGCCGGTCCACGGCTTGGTCGCGGCCGGGGGGCCGGTCGGTTCGGTGGACGCGATCGGGGTGCGGTCGTCCAGGCCGACCACGACCTGGTCGAGTTCTCCGGCCAACTCCATCCGGACGTCGTAGCCCGCCCCGTTCAGCCGCGCGGCCGTCGCCGTGGCCAGCGTGCCGTCGTCCAGGGTGAGGACCGCCGCGGCCGTGTCGATGTCACCGGCCTCGCGGAACATCGCGGGACCGGCGTCCGAACCGGTCGCGTACACGTCGACGACCTCGTGCCCGGTCACCCAGCGCAGCATGTCGAAGTCGTGGATCAGGGTGTCCCGGTACAGCCCGCCGGAGGTCGGCAGATAGGCGGCCGGAGGAGGCGTCTGGTCGGAGGACGTCGCGCGGACCGTGTGCAGCCGTCCCAGCCGCCCCGAACGCACCGCCTCCCGGGCGCCCGTGTAGCCCGCGTCGAACCGGCGCTGGAACCCCATCTGAAGGACCGTCCCGGCCGTCTCGACCTCGGCGATCGCCTGCAGCGAGCCCGGCAGGTCAAGGGCGATGGGCTTCTCGCAGAACACCGGGAGCCCGGAACGGGCGGCCCTGCCGATCAGTTCCGCGTGCGCCGATGTCGCCGTCGTGATCACCACGGCGTCCACGCCCCACTTGAAGATCTCCTCCGTACTCGGTGCCGCCGTTTCCCCCAGCCGGTTGGCCAGCTCCTGGGCCCGTGCCGGGTCCACGTCCGTGAGGATCAGCGAACCGACCTCACGATGACGGCTGAGGGTCCTGGCATGGATGGTCCCGATGCGGCCCGTACCGATGACTCCGATGCGCATGGGAACAAACTGGGGGCCGACCAGCCGCGCTGTCAATGCGTATGTCCGGACAATCGAACTACATCACTTCCCGTCAACCATTCACACAGCTACGCTCGGGCCCGTGCCGAAACCAGATGTGGACCCGAGAGTGCCGCTCGAGCTCAGCGTGGACCGGAGCAGCCCGGTGCCGTTGTACTTCCAGCTGTCCCAGCAGCTGGAGGCCGCGATCGAACACGGCTCGCTCACCCCCGGCAGCCTGCTGGGCAACGAGATCGAACTGGCGGCCCGGCTCGGCCTGTCCCGGCCCACGGTCCGCCAGGCCATCCAGTCCCTGGTCGACAAGGGACTCCTGGTGCGCCGCCGGGGCGTCGGCACCCAGGTCGTGCACAGCCAGGTCAAACGCCCGCTGGAACTCAGCAGCCTCTTCGACGACCTGGAGGCGGCCGGGCAGCGCCCCGCCACGAAGGTCCTCGTCAACACCGTCGTCGCGGCCTCCGCCGAGGTGGCGGCGGCACTCGGTGTGGCCGAGGACAGTGACGTACACCGCATCGACCGGCTGCGCCTCGCGCACGGCGAGCCGATGGCGTACCTGAGCAACCACCTGCCGCTCGGCCTGCTCGACCTGGACACCGCGCAGCTGGAGGCCACCGGCCTGTACCGGATGATGCGCACCGCCGGGATCACCCTGCACAGCGCCCGCCAGTCCATCGGCGCCCGCGGCGCCACCGCCGAGGAGGCCGAGCGGCTCGCCGAACCCGAGGGCGCCCCGCTGCTCACCATGCAGCGCACCACGTTCGACGACACGGGCCGCGCGGTCGAGTTCGGCAGCCATACCTATCGGCCGACGCGCTATTCGTTCGAGTTCCAGCTCCTCGTGCGTCCCTGAGGCGGACTCCCCGTCTCGATGGTGTACGTCGTAATGTCAGGACAATAGGACGCATTCCGTGGCCTGGTCGCGGGCCGCACCGCCGCCTCCGCACGCCCGCGCCCGGCAACTCCCCGCGCCCCCTTTGGTCCCCCGTACGGCACCCCAACGCGCGGTGAGGCAGAATCGGGCCTTGATGAGCACCTACGGCAATTTCAGCGCCCCCATAGGCTCCCGCCGCGCGCCAGCGCTCCGCACCGTCGGCACCAGGGAGCGCCGCTCGCACCTGACGGCCCCCCGCGTGCCCACGGTCGGCATCGACATCGGCGGCACCAAGGTCATGGCGGGCGTCGTGGACGCCGACGGCAACATCCTGGAGAAGCTCCGCACGGAGACCCCGGACAAGTCCAAGAGCCCCAAGGTCGTCGAGGACACCATCGTCGAACTGGTCCTGGACCTGTCCGACCGGCACGACGTGCACGCGGTCGGCATCGGCGCGGCCGGTTGGGTCGACGCCGAGCGCAACCGCATCCTGTTCGCCCCGCACCTGTCCTGGCGCAACGAGCCGCTTCGCGACCGCATCTCCAGCCGCCTCGCCGTCCCCGTCCTGGTGGACAACGACGCGAACTCCGCCGCCTGGGCCGAGTGGCGCTTCGGCGCCGGCCGTGGCGAGGACCACCTCGTCATGATCACGCTCGGCACCGGCATCGGCGGCGCCATCCTGGAGGACGGCCAGGTCAAGCGCGGAAAGTACGGCGTCGCCGGCGAGTTCGGCCATATGCAGGTCGTGCCCGGCGGCCACCGCTGCGCGTGCGGCAACCGCGGCTGCTGGGAGCAGTACAGCTCGGGCAACGCGCTGGTCAGAGAGGCCAAGGAGCTGGCCCTCGCCGACTCGCCGGTGGCCTACGGGATCATCGAGCACGTCAAGGGGCAGATCGGTGACATCACCGGTCCGATGATCACCGAGCTCGCCCGCGAGGGCGACGCCATGTGCATCGAACTGCTCCAGGACATCGGCCAGTGGCTCGGCGTCGGCATCGCCAACCTCGCCGCCGCCCTCGACCCGTCCTGCTTCGTGATCGGCGGCGGTGTCTCGGCCGCCGACGACCTGCTGATCGGCCCCGCGCGGGACGCGTTCAAGCGCCAGCTCACCGGCCGCGGCTACCGCCCCGAGGCCCGCATAGTGCGCGCTCAGCTCGGCCCCGAGGCGGGCATGGTCGGCGCCGCCGACCTCGCCCGGCTGGTCGCCCGCCGCTTCCGCCGCGCCAAGCGCCGCCGGGTCGAGCGGTACGAGCGCTACGAGCGGTTCGCGGAGTTCCGGCGCGGCAGCCAGGACACGGCATGACCGCATCGCTGCCCCGCCAGGCCGTACCCCGGGACGAGCCGCCCCGACCACCCGAGGACCCCCGCCACAAGGCCCGCCGCCGAGCGCTCACCCTGCTCATCATCGTGCTGCTCATCGGCGTACCGGCCGTCTATCTGGCGATCTCCGCCAACCAGAGCCGCAACAGCGGCAAGGCCAAAGAGGACAAGTACTCGGCGAGTGGGCTCACCGTGGGCTGGCCCTCGAAGGTGCAGCGGCGCCTCTACCAGGTACCGGTCCCGCACCCGGCCGAAGAGGTCGCGTTCTACGAGACCAACAACTGGAAGACCAGCCGCCTCTACGTCCAGTTCCAGACCACCGACGCGGGCCTGGACACCTTCCTCGCCGGCGTAGGCGTCGACCGGCGCACGCTGAAGAAGAACGACATCACCGTCAGCGCCCGCGACCAGAAGATCACCGGCTGGAAGTTCACCGGCCCCGGCCCCTGGTGGGGCGTCGTCAACAAGCAGAAGGACCCGGCCCCCACCCAGGACATCGTGGTGAACCTGTCCGACCCGAAGCTCCCCATGGTCTACGTCGTCTCCCGCACGGTTCCCTAGCAGGTGGCCCCGGCCGGTCGCCGGGGCGGATTGTCAGACCCCGCCCGTAGAGTCGAAGACAGCTGACACGACTGACAGGCGGGAGGTGACAGGACGTATGACGGACACGGCGATGACGGAGCAGATCTCCGTACGACTGGCCGCGGTCTTCCTGCCGTCCCCCGTCGTCCCGCGCGAGGGCCGCATCGCCTTCTGGGACCCCGACAGCGAGAGCACCCTCCCCGAAGGGGACGCGGAACAGACGGAACTGACCGTCGTACGACGACACGGCTCCGGAGTCCGCCGCAGGCCCACTCCCGCGCTGACCCTGCCGATCGAAGCGGCCCTGCCCCTGCTCGTGCGCGCCCGCCGTGACCCCGCCGCCCATCCCGCCACGGCCTGCTGGGGCGCCGCTGCCCTGCACGCGCTGCGGCTCGCGGCTCGCGGCCGGCTGCTCCCCGGCCTCACCGCGACGGGCCACGACGCGTGGCGCGCGGGCCCCCTGGAGCCGGAGGACATCGCGCACGTCCGCGCGGTGGCGGCAGCCCTTCCGTACGAAGGCCATGCCGTCCCGCTGCCCGGCCCGGGACCGCTCCGGCTGCCCGAACCGGAAGCGCTGATGCGTTCCTTCCTGGACGCGGTCGCGGACACCCTGCCCCGCACCCCGGCCGCGCCGTACACCTCCGGGATGCCCTTCGCGGCCCGTCCGCCACAGCGCCTGCGCGACGCGCAGGACTGGGCCGCGGAGGTCGCCGCCGGCATGGACGCGGGCGTGCGGATCTCGCTCCGCCTGGACCTGTCGGCGTACGACCTGTTCGACGACGGTGGGCGGGTGCGCAGCGCGGGCGCGGCGATCGTCCAGGTGCACAGCCTCGCCGACCCGACCCTCGTCGTCGACGCGGCGGCCCTGTGGGCGGGCGCGGCCGACACCGCCTTCGGCCCCCGCGCACGCGTGGACGCCGCGCTGGCCGTACGACGGGCCGCGCGCGTCTGGCCCCCGCTTGACCGCCTCTCCGAGCAGGACGTGCCCGACGTCCTGGCCCTGTCCGAGGAGGAGTTGGGCGACCTGCTCGGCATGGCGGCGACCCGGCTCGCGGCGGCCGGTGTCGCCGTCCACTGGCCCCGGGACCTGGCACAGGACCTGACTGCGGCCGCCGTGGTCCGGTCGGCGCCGGGCTCCGCGACCGACGGCACCGGCTTCTTCGAGAGCGAGGAACTCCTCCAGTTCCGCTGGCAGTTGGCGCTCGGCGGCGACCCGCTCACCGAGGCCGAGATGGACACCCTGGCCGAGGCCCATCGTCCTGTCGTACGGCTGCGGGACCAGTGGGTGCTGGTCGACCCGGCCCTCGTCCGCAAGGCCCGCAAACGCGAACTGGGCCTGCTCGACCCGGTCGACGCACTGTCCGTCGCGCTCTCCGGCACGGCGGAGGTGGACGGCGAGCGGGTGGAGGCCGTCCCGGTGGGCGCGTTGGCGACCCTGCGCGACCGCCTCACGGCAGGCATCCAGCCCGCAGAGCCGCCGCCCGGCCTTCAGGCAACCCTCCGGGACTACCAACTCCGGGGCCTGGCCTGGCTCGACCTCATGACCTCCCTCGGCCTGGGCGGCTGCCTCGCCGACGACATGGGCCTCGGCAAGACGATCACCCTCATCGCCCTCCACCTACGGCGGGCACACCGCCACCCCACCCTCGTGGTCTGCCCCGCCTCACTCCTGGGCAACTGGCAGCGGGAGATCACCCGCTTCGCCCCCGGAGTCCCCGTCCGCCGCTTCCACGGCGCGGACCGCACCCTGGAGGACCTGACCGGCGGCTTCGTCCTCACGACGTACGGCACCATGCGCTCGGCGGCACCGACCCTCGCCCAACAACCGTGGGGCATGGTCGTCGCGGACGAGGCACAACACGTCAAGAACCCGTACTCGGCGACCGCGAAGGCACTGCGCACGATCCCGTCCCCCGCGCGCGTGGCCCTGACCGGTACCCCGGTGGAGAACAACCTCTCCGAACTCTGGGCCCTGCTCGACTGGACGACCCCCGGACTCCTCGGCCCCCTGAAGTCCTTCCGCGCCCGGCACGCGCGCGCGGTGGAGAACGGCGAGGACGAGGAGGCGGTGACCCGGCTCGCCCGCCTGGTCCGCCCGTTCCTGCTGCGCCGCAAGAAGTCCGACCCCGGCATCGTCCCCGAACTGCCGCCCAAGACGGAGACGGACCACCCCGTCCCGCTCACCCGCGAACAGGCCTCGCTCTACGAGGCGGTGGTGCGGGAGTCGATGCTGGCGATCGAGACGACCGAGGGCATCGCCCGCCGCGGCCTGGTCCTGAAGCTCCTCACCGCCCTCAAACAGATCTGCGACCACCCGGCGCTGTACCTGAAGGAGGAGCACGCGGCAGCACAGGCCACCGGAGACCGCCTCGCCGCCCGCTCCGGCAAACTCGCCCTGCTGGACGAGCTGTTGGACACGCTGCTGTCCGAGGACGGTTCCGCGATCGTCTTCACGCAGTACGTCGGCATGGCCCGCCTGATCACCGCCCACCTGTCGGCCCGCGCGGTCCCGGTCGAACTGCTCCACGGTGGCACACCGGTACCGGAGCGGGAGCGCATGGTGGACCGCTTCCAGGACGGCGCGACCCCGGTCCTCGTGCTCTCCCTGAAGGCGGCGGGCACCGGCCTGAACCTCACCCGCGCGGGCCACGTCGTCCATTTCGACCGCTGGTGGAACCCGGCCGTCGAGGAACAGGCCACCGACCGCGCGTACCGCATCGGCCAGACGCAGCCCGTCCAGGTCCACCGCCTCATCACCGAGGGCACGGTCGAGGACCGCATCGCCGAAATGCTCGAATCCAAGCGTGCGCTGGCGGACGCGATCCTCGGCTCCGGCGAGTCGTCACTGACCGAGCTGTCGGACCGGGACCTGTCGGACCTGGTGTCGTTGCGGAGGTCGTCGTGACGGGAGGTGTGGGGCGGGGCGCGGGGGTGGAGGCACTTCATGGCGCCGAGGAGCTTCAGCAGGTGGCCGAGGTGGAGGGGGCCGAGGTGACGGCGCCGGTGGAGGACGAGGCGTCGGCGGGGGAAGCGGCAGCGGTGTCGCGGGGTTCGGCGGAGGTGTCGCGGGGCTTGGCGGGGGAAGCGGCGAAGGCGTCGCAGGGCGCGGCGGACGAAACGGGCGGGGCGCATCGCCAGGTGGCCGAGGCGGCGGCGTCCGTGGAGGACGAGCAGGGGGCGGACGAAGCGGCGGCGGGAGAAACGGTGGAGGTGTCACCGGGTCCGGCGACGGACGCGGCGGAGGTGCAGAGGCACCTGGCGGTGGAGGCATCGCGGGGCTCGGCGGAAAAGATGGCCGAGGTGCTCCTGGGCCCGGCGGTGGAGAGGGCACGGGGCCAGGCGTCCGAAGCGTTTGCGGCAGAAGCGGCCGAGGGGGAGCGGTACTTGGCGGTGGCGGGGGCGCAGGGTACGGCGGATGAAACGGCCGAGGCGCATCGCCAGCTGGCCGAGGCGCCGGCGTCGGTGGAGGACGAGCAGGAGGAGGATGAAGCGTCGGCGGGAGTAGCGGCGGAGGTGCAGAGGCACCTGGCGGAGGCATCGCGGGGCTCGGCGGAAAAAATGGCCGAGGTGCTCCGGGGCCTGGCGGTGGAGGGGGCACGGGGCCAAGCGTCCGAAGCGGCGGAGGCGGAGCGACACTTGGCGGTGGAGGCGTCGCAGAGCCTGGCGGACGAAACGGCCGAGGCGCATCAACACCCGGCGCTGGAGGCATCGCAGGGCCCGGCACACGAAACGCCGGAGGCGCAGCGCCCCCCGACGGAGGAGCGCCCCGCGGACGTGGTGCGGCGGGCGTTGCAGGCGGCGCGGGACCGTGGAAGCCAGGGGGTGGACGCGGAAGGCGCCGGGGCGGCGGAGTCTTCTCGCGAGCCGGGTGTGGACCGCGCGGCGGTCGACAAGGCAGCGGAGCCCCAGGCCCGGACGCGGCCGGGTGACGCGGCTCGGGCGGCGTTGCGCCGGGCCGTCGCCGAGCGGCGCGCCGTCGGCGCCTCGGGGGAGGATCCCCTCGCACCCGGCGACGGCTCGGCTCGGCACACGGCGGTGAGCAGCCCGGGAGACAGCCCGGGACAAGGGACAGGAGACGGAACAGCGGACCGGCCGCGAGACCCGGTGCGGTTCGGAACGGCCGTTCCGGACGGCGGAGTTGGAGAAGTCGGGCAAGCGGAGCAGTCCGAGGACGCGACGGGGGACGCGTCGGCCACCGTTCAGGACGCGGAGACGGTGCAGGAGCCGGCGGCCGTTGCGGACGGCGGTTCGGTACGGCCCGCGGATGCCGCGCGTGAGGCGTTGCGGGCGGCCCGTGGTGCGGCGCGGAAGGCTCGTGAGGATGTCGGGGCCAGGGGAGTGGGGTCGGTGTCTCGGCCGGCGCCTCGTACGGGCGCCGGTTCCGAGGGACGACACGGTGTGCGTGGGGGTACTGGTGAGGCCGGGGCCCGTGACCTACGGGAGTTCCTCGCCGGGGCCTTTCGACTGCCGGCCGATGTGACGGAGTCGGCCGAGGTGACGCCGCCCGCCGAGGAGACCGCACCGGACAACGACCGGCCGACACCGGGGAGTTCACACTCCGAGGCGCTCGCCTCGACGTCCGCCCACGCATCCGAGACCTCAGCCCGCGCACCCGAAACGTCCGCCCGCGCATCCGACCGGACCGAACACCCGTCACACCCGTCGCCCACCGCACCCGACCCGGCCCGCGTCGACCCAACCTCTGTCTCCGCCTTGACCTCTGTCCCCGTCCCGGCCCCCGTTTCCCTCTCCACCCCCGACTCCGACCTCGTCCCCGCCACCCCCCGAACCCCCTCCTCCATGGCCTCCCCCTCCCGCGACAGCGACCTGCGCCGCACCTTCCCCGCCTTCTCACCCCGGCCCTCGGACAGAGACGGCGACGGTGGCGGTGTCGACGGACACGGCGACACCCGCTTCGCCGACACCTGGTGGGGCAACGCATGGGTCACCGCGTTGGAAGAAGGCGCGCTGGATGCCAAGCGGCTGCTGCGGGGGCGGAGTTACGCGGAGAAGGGGCACGTCGACGCGATCACCGTGACGCCGGGGCTCGTGCTCGGGTACGTGCAGGGCAGCCGCGCGCGGCCGTACCGCGTGCAGGTCCGGTTGCGGACACTGGGCGACGCCGACTGGGAGCGGTTCCTGGACGCCGCCGCCGACCGACCCGGGCACATCGCCGCGCTGCTCGACAAGGAGATGCCCAAGTCCCTTGCCGAGAGCGGAGTCCCGTTGCTTCCGGGGCCCGGCGACCTCGAACCGCAGTGCAGTTGCCCCGACTCCGGTCACCCCTGCAAGCACGCCGCCGCCCTCTGCTATCAAACCGCCCGCCTCCTCGACGCCGACCCCTTCGTCCTGCTCCTGCTCCGCGGCCGGGGCGAACGCCCGCTGCTCGACGCCCTGTCCCGCCGTAACGCCGCCCGAGCGGCCCGCGCCGCCCAGGAGCAGGAACCGGCGCCCCTCCCCGGCGTAAGAGCCACGGACGTGCTCGCGGAGCCGGAGCGCCGACTCCCCCCGCTCCCGCCTCCGTTGCCCATGCCCCCGCACCCCGAGCAGCCTCCCGTGTACCCGGCGGCACCGGGCGGCCCGGACCCCTTCGTGCTCGACCAGCTGGCGACCGACGCCGCCGCCCGCGCGCACGCGCTGCTCAGCACCGGCCGGGACCCGGTGGGGGACCTGACGCTGTGGCAGGACGCGGTACGGCTCGCCGCGGCCCGCCCCGGTTCGGGGCTGACCGTCACCACCCGTTCTCTCTACGCCTCCCTCGCCAAGGCCACCGGACGCAGTACGGCCGAGCTGGCGCGCGCGGTCGCCGCCTGGCGGCAGGGCGGCATCGAAGGGCTCGCGGTGCTCGAAGAGCCCTGGGACCCGCCGGCCGGCCGCTTCGACCGGGCCCGCCCGCTCCTCCTCGCCGCCGACCTCCCGGCCTTCCGCCCCTGGCACAACCACCTCACCCACCCCCACGGCCATGTCCAACTCCGCCTGGGCCGCGACGGGCTGTGGTACGCCTACGAATCGGAACCGGGCGACGAGGACTGGTGGCCCAGAGGCACCCCCGACCTGGACCCGGTCGGCGCACTGACGGGCCTGGGCGCACCGAGCGAACTCTGAGCCGCCGAGAGGCACGGAGTGTCCTTCGACACAGCCTGACCGGTCTCACAGGTCTCACCAACCCCCGCCAACCTCACCGGTCTCACAGGCCCCGTTCTCACCACTATCCGGTGAAGGCGATGTGAGGGTTCCCCACTGATGTGTGGGAGCCGAGTGGGGAGACCGGGGGCCCCACAGCCGGACCGTAAGAAACGGCGGTTACGTTGGAGCGGTGAGCGACATGAAGACCCCTGCACTCCAGTACCGCTTCGACGGCCCCGAAGACGCGCCCGTTCTCATCCTGGGCCCGTCGCTCGGGACGACGTGGCACATGTTCGATCGACAGGTGCCCGAGCTGATGAAGCAGTGGCGGGTCTTCCGGTTCGACCTGCCGGGCCACGGCGGGTCGCCCGCGCACCCGACCGGCTCGGTCTCCGACCTGGCCGACCGCCTGCTGGCCACGCTCGACGCCCTCGGGGTGCAGCGCTTCGGCTACGCGGGCTGCGCGTTCGGCGGCGCGGTCGGACTCGAACTGGCGCTGCGCCACCCGGAGCGGGTGGCCTCGCTGGGGCTGATCGCCACCTCGCCCCGCTTCGGCACGGCGGACGAGTTCCGCCAGCGCGGGGTGATCGTGCGCACCAACGGGCTCGACCCCATCGCCCGGATGTCGCCCGACCGCTGGTTCACCAGCGGGTTCGCCGCGTCGCAGCCCGCGATCACCGAGTGGGCCGTCCAGATGGTGCGCACCACCGACCCCGGCTGCTACATCGCCGCGTGCGAGGCACTGGCCGCGTTCGACGTACGGTCCGAACTCGCCCGCATCGGCGTGCCGACCCTCGTCCTCGTCGGCTCGGACGACCAGGTCACCGGCCCCGCCGAGGCCCGCACGCTGGTCGCCGGCATCCCGGACGCCCGCCTCGCGGTCGTACCCGGCGCCTCGCACCTGGTCCCGGTCGAGCAGCCCGCCGCCGTAACCGACCTCCTCGTCCGGCACTTCTCCACCGCCTGGCAGCCGGCCTACGACCACTCCACCGGGCAGATCGCCATCGCGGCGACCCCGCTCAAACCGGTCCTCGCCGCGCCGCCGCAGCTCGCGCCCATCGCCGAGATCGCGCCGCCGCCCGCCGTACCGTCGCAGGTCATGGGCCGTCCGGACCCCTACGACGCCGGGATCAAGGTCCGCCGCGAGGTGCTCGGCGACGCGCATGTGGACCGGGCGCTGGCGCAGGCCGACGAGTTCTCCGGGGACTTCCAGGACTTCATCACCCGCTACGCGTGGGGCGAGATCTGGGACCGGCCCGGCCTCGACCGGCGCTCGCGCAGCTGTGTCACGCTCACCGCGCTGGTCGCGGGCGGCCACCTGGACGAGCTGGCCTTCCACACCCGGGCGGCGCTGCGCAACGGACTCACCCCGGCCGAGATCAAGGAAGTGCTGATGCAGGCCGCCGTGTACTGCGGGGTACCCGCGGCGAACAGCGCGTTCAAGGTCGCCCAGCAGGTCATCCGCGAGGAGACGACCCCCACCGAGTGATCTTCAGACTGGCACCGAAAGCACCAGTCTGAGGTGCCCACCCGGAGTCGGGCAGCGGCAGGATGGACCCATGAAGCTCACCAAGAATGCGCACGCCTGTATCCGTCTGGAGAAGGACGGCCGGTCGCTCGTCATCGACCCGGGCACCTTCAACGAAGAGGACGCCGCAGTCGGCGCGGACGCGATCCTGGTCACCCACGAGCATCTCGACCACTTCAACGAGGACCGGCTGCGGGCCGGCCTGGAGGCCAACCCGGCGGCCGAGATCTGGACCCTGAAGTCGGTCGCAGACCAGCTCTCCGCCGCGTTCCCGGGCCGCGTGCACACCGTCGGCCACGGCGACACCTTCACCGCGGCGGGCTTCGACGTCCAGGTGCACGGCGAACTGCACGCCGTGATCCACCCGGACATCCCGCGCATCACCAACGTCGGCTTCCTCGTCGACGGCGGCCGCGTCTTCCACCCCGGCGACGCCCTCACCGTCCCCGACCAGGCCGTGGAGACGCTGATGCTCCCGGTCATGGCCCCCTGGAGCAAGATCTCCGAGGTCATCGACTACGTCCGCGAGGTCAAGCCGCAGCGCGCCTACGACATCCACGACGCCCTGCTCACCGACCTCGCCCGCCCGATCTACGACCACCAGATCGGCGCGCTCGGCGGCGCGGAGCACCTGCGGCTGGCGCCGGGCGAGGCAGCGGACCTGTGAGTGTCAGACCCGCCCGGTAGGTTGTGAGGCATGCGCATCGCGACCTGGAACGTGAACTCGATCACCGCCCGCCTGCCGAGGCTCCTGGCCTGGCTGGAGAGCAGCGGCACCGACGTGCTGTGCCTCCAGGAGGCCAAGCTGGCCGAGGAGCAGTTCCCGTTCGACGCGCTGCGCGAGGCGGGCTACGAGGCGGCGGTCAACGCGACGGGCCGGTGGAACGGCGTGGCGGTGCTCTCCCGCGTAGGACTCGACGACGTGGTCAAGGGCCTTCCCGGGGACCCCGGTTACGACGGCGTCCAGGAGCCCCGCGCCGTCGCGGCGACCTGCGGCCCGGTCCGCGTCTGGTCGGTGTACGTGCCGAACGGCCGCGAGGTGGACCACCCCCACTACGCGTACAAGCTCCAGTGGTTCGAGGCCCTCAAGGCGGCCGTCGCGGACGACGCGCAGGGCAGCCGCCCGTTCGCGGTCCTCGGTGACTACAACGTGGCGCCGACGGACGACGACGTCTTCGACGTCGCCGCCTTCGAGGGCCTCACCCACGTCACCCCCGCCGAGCGCGCCGCCCTGACCGCCCTGCGCGACGCGGGCCTCTCCGACGTGGTCCCGCGCCCCCTCAAGTACGACCACCCGTACACCTATTGGGACTACCGCCAGCTCGCCTTCCCGAAGAACCGCGGCATGCGCATCGACCTCGTGTACGGCAACGAACCGTTCGCGAAGGCCGTCACCGACTCCTACGTCGACCGCGAGGAGCGCAAGGGCAAGGGCGCCTCGGACCACGCGCCGGTCGTCGTCGACCTGGACGTCTGACCCGAAGAGCCCCGCCCGCTCAGCGCAGGGACGCGAACCACCGCACCACGGCGGCGGTTCCGGCCCGCTGGGAGCCCAGGTGGCGGGAGCCGCCGTAGTCCGGAGAGCCGAGGTCGACCAGCGGCGCCTCGACACCCCGGGCCCGGAACAACGCCTGGCAGTGCTCGCTGTTCCCGTTCACGGCCTGTTCGTCGTTCTCGGCGTAGTAGAGCCGCACCGGAGCCTGTGGCGTCCAGCCCGTGCACACCCCGTCGGTGATCCTCAGCGCGGTGGCCAGTCCGCCCGTCGGGTGTGCGAGCAGCGCCCGTCCGTGCCGGGTGAGCAGCCCGTCGATGGTGTCCGGGGTCCTGGCCATGACCTCCTGTCCGGTGTGCGTGCCGTCCAACAGGCCCTCGATCGTGCGGGAGTACGGTGCCCGGAAGACCTCGCCGGGGTTGTCGTAGACGTGATGGAGCCGGTTGAAGTCGACGAAGGCCAGCGCGGTGTAGATCACGCCGTCCTTCGGGTCCGCGCGCCCCTCCAGCAGGGCGGGCAATGCGACGTCCCGGAAGGCGTACGCACCGCTGATCGGTGCCAGCGCCGCGGCCCGGAAACGGGGATCGGCCCCCTCCTGCAGGGCCCGCGCCAGCCCGAGCGCCGCCGAAGCCCCCTGCGAGAAGCCGGTGATCAGCACGTCCCGCCCCAACTGCCGCCCGATCGTGGGCGCGTAGGAGTCCGCGGCCCGCAGCAGATCCAGCGCGACCGTCGTCTCGGAGGGCACGTCCATCCACTGCTGCCGACCGGGGCCGAGGCCGAGGCCCAGGTAGTCCGGGAGTACGACGGCGAAGCCCGCCGACGCGTAGGTGAGGGCGGGTGCCTGGCTCCACACTTCGGACGACACCGAGGCGACGTCGCCCTTGAAGAGTTCGGTGCCGTGCGTGAACGAGACTGTGCGCAGCCGCCGTTCACCACTGCGCGGGAACGCCAGCAGCCCGCTGGCGGTGGTGGGCCGGCCCTTCGGATCCGCCGTGCGGTACACCACCCGGTAGGTGTCGACGCCGTAGCGGACGGCCCCGGCGTCCCAGGCCCCGTCCTCGTCGCCCCTCAACTCGGCGGCCACCTGCCGCGCGGACAGTGTCCGCAGGTGCACCACCGACACCAGCCGCCCCCGCGCCGTATCGGGAACCCCGTGCACGGACGCGGCCGGAACGGCCCCCGCCCCCACGGCACCCGCGGACACCGAACCGCTCACCACCAGGGCGACGGTCATCGACGACAGCACCATCATCTTGCCTGTCCGATTCATACTGCGACCGTACGAAGCGGACATCGTGCCCACCATCCGGCCAACCCGCCCTCGGCAGAAGGGCTTTCCCCCTCCCGGGCCGGGGGCTGACACGCCACTCGCGACGCCCTGTGGTGCGTACGGCGGTACGAATGACACGCTGGGAGTATGAACATCCCTTTCCTGGGCAACCGGGGCGAGAAGCGCGGTGCGCATGACCCCGAGGGCATCGCCGAACCGCTGTCCGAGTGCGAACTGCTCCGTTCTCACGCGGCCCGGGAGGGCGTCCGACTCGACGACTCCGTGGGCTCGTTGGAGGCGCTCGACCAACTGGTGCCACGCTGGCGGGACGACGAGGAGACCTTGTCCTGGCTCGGCAACGACGCCGGTCTGTATCTGGGGACGGTGATCGTGCGTACGGTGCCGGGCGCCGCCTGGGCGATCTGGCCGAACGGCCAGCCCGTCGTACGGCTCGTCTCCGGGCGCGAGTTCGACGTCGTGGCCTCCGGTCACGAGTGGGCCGCCAGCGGTGTGCCCGAGCTCTCGCAGCTGTACGCCGAGGTCGCGGAGGAGTAACTGAGGCTTAAATACGGCTAATGCCCGAAAAGTGCGTGTCGTGCCTTAACTCCCCTCTTGTGTGGATAGTTTGCGGCGACCACGACACAGCTGAGAGTGAGTAGGGCTGGGCATGGCCGTCGATCCGTTGATCGAACTGCGTGACGTCAACAAGTACTACGGGGAGCTGCATGTCCTGCAGGACATCAACCTCACCGTCGGCAAGGGGGAGGTGGTCGTGGTCATCGGCCCGTCGGGGTCGGGAAAGTCGACGCTGTGCCGGGCGATCAACCGGTTGGAGACCATCGAGTCCGGGACGATCGAGCTCGACGGGCAGCCGCTGCCCGAGGAGGGCAAGGCCCTCGCGAGGCTCCGCGCCGAAGTCGGCATGGTCTTCCAGTCCTTCAACCTGTTCGCCCACAAGACGGTCCTGCAGAACGTCTCGCTGGCCCAGGTCAAAGTCCGCAAGCGCAAGCGGGAGGACGCCGACCGGCGGTCGTTGGAGCTCCTGGACCGCGTGGGCCTCGCCTCCCAGGCGGCCAAGTACCCCGCGCAGCTCTCCGGCGGCCAGCAGCAGCGCGTGGCCATCGCCCGCGCCCTCGCCATGGAACCCAAGGCGCTCCTCTTCGACGAGCCGACCTCGGCCCTCGACCCGGAGATGATCAACGAAGTCCTTGAGGTCATGCGCCAACTCGCCCACGACGGCATGACGATGGTCGTCGTCACCCACGAGATGGGCTTCGCCCGCTCCGCCGCCAACCGCGTCGTCTTCATGGCCGACGGCCGCGTCATCGAGGACCGCACCCCCGAGGAGTTCTTCACCAACCCGCGCACCGACCGGGCCAAGGACTTCCTGTCCAAGATCCTCAAGCACTGAGCGGGGGAGTGCGATCCATGTTCCGTACCACCCGTGTGTCCCTCGCGCTGGCCGCGCTCGCCGTGCTGTGCGCGAGCGCCTGCGGCAAGGAGGGCAGCCCGCCCGTCAAGGGGCCGGCCGCCGGGAAACTCCCCAACTACCAAGTGACGCAAGGCTTTCAGCTCCCCGCTTCCACAACGTGGAAGCGGGCCAAGAAGCGTGGCCACTTCACCGTCGGCGCCAAGGAGGACCAGCCCTACCTCGGCGAGAAGGACCCGGCGGCGGGCTCCTACTCCGGCTTCGACATCGAGATCGCCAAGATGATGTCGGCCTCCCTCGGCTTCGCCCCGAAGACCATCCACTTCCGGACGATCGCCTCCGCCAACCGCGAAACCGCCCTGCAGAACGGCCAGATCGACTACTACGTCGGCACCTACACCATCAACGACATGCGCAAGAAACTCGTCGGCTTCGCCGGCCCCTACTACCTGGCCGGCCAGTCGCTCCTCGTGCGCACCGACGAGCACGACATCAACGGCCCGCAGGACCTCGCCGGCAAACGCGTCTGCTCGGCGGCCGGCTCCACGCCGTACCAGCGCATCAAGGACGACTATCCCAAGGCCCAACTCGTCGCCTACGACACCTACTCGGTCTGTGTCGACAACCTGCTCAGCTATCAGGTCGACGCCGTCACCACCGACGACGCGATCCTCATCGGCTACGCGGCGAAGGTCCCCGACCAGCTCAAGGTCGTCGGCAAGCCCTTCTCGAAGGAGCCGTACGGCATCGGAGTCCCGCACGGCGACAACGCCCTGCGGTTCGCCCTCGACGACGCGTTGGAGGCCCGTGAGAAGAACGGCGACTGGAAGAAGGCGTACGAGGCGACGCTCGGCCTGTCCGGCGTGCCCGCGCCCACCCCGCCCGCGATCGACCGCTACCCGGCGAGCTGAGGGAGGCAGACGTGAACGTACTGACAGACAACTTCTCGACCTTCGGCGACGGCTTCCTCGGCACCGTCGAACTGACCGTCTACGCCTCGGTGTTGGCGCTCGTCCTCGGCTTCCTCATGGCCTCCTTCCGGGTCGCCCCGGTCGGCTCGCTGCGGGTCTTCGGCACCGCGTGGGTCACGGTGCTGCGCAACACCCCGCTGACCCTGCTGTTCTTCGCGGTGCTGCTCGGCCTGCCGCGCTTCGGACTCGTGCTGCCCTTCAAGGTGTTCGCGGTGCTGGCGCTCGGCTGCTACACCTCGGCGTTCATCTGCGAGGCGCTGCGCTCCGGCATCAACACCGTGCCCAGAGGGCAGGGGGAGGCGGCCCGCAGTCTCGGGATGTCCTTCGGGCAGAGCCTCGGCCTTGTCGTCCTGCCGCAGGCGTTCCGCTCGGTGATCCCGCCGGTCGGCTCCACGCTCATCGCCCTCGCCAAGAACTCGGCGATCGCGGGCGCCTTCAGCGTCACCGAACTCCTCGGCACCTACCGGACGTTGAGCGAACTCGGCTACAACATCGTCTGGACGTTCGTCTGGATCGCCGTCGGCTACCTGATCATCACCCTCGCCATCAGCGCGCTGTTCAACGCGCTGGAGAGGAAGTGGGGAGTCGCCCGATGACCACCGCCAACGCCCTCTACGACGTTCCCGGACCCAAGACCCGCAAACGGCACCGCCTTTACGGCATCGCGTCCACGGCCGTCATCCTCGCGCTGCTCGGCTGGATCCTCTATCTCCTGTTCGACACCGACCAGTTCACCTACACGAAGTGGATGCCCTTCGAGTACAAGGGAATTCAGGAACTGTTGCTGCGGGGCCTCGGCAACACGCTGAAGGCCTTCGGTCTTGCGGCCGTGCTCTCGCTGGCACTTGGCACCCTGCTCGCCGTAGGACGCCTCTCGGACCACCGTCCCGTGCGGTGGCTGTCCACGCTCGTCGTGGAGTTCTTCCGCGCCATGCCCGTCCTGGTGATGATCTTCTTCATCTTCGTGGCGCTCAAGGTGCAGCCGCTGCCCGCACTGGTCGCGGGCCTCACCCTCTACAACGGCTCGGTGCTCGCCGAGGTGTTCCGCTCCGGCGTCAACAGCGTCGAACGCGGCCAGCGGGAGGCCGCGTTCGCGCTCGGCATGCGCAAGGTCCACGTCATGTCGTACGTCCTCGTACCGCAGGCCGTACGGGCCATGCTGCCCGCCATCATCAGCCAGTTGGTGGTCGCGCTGAAGGACACCTCGCTGGGCTATCTGATCACCTATGAGGAGTTTCTCCATGCCGGGAAGCTGATCGCGTCGAACCTCGACTACGATTTGCCGTTCATCCCCGTGGTGATGGTGATCTCGCCGATCTACATCGGGATGTGCATGCTGCTCTCCTGGTTCGCCGGTTGGGTGTCCCGCCGGGAGCAGCGCAGTCCCAAGACCGAGGCCGTCGATGTGGCCCCGGCCGAACCAGGGACGCTGCTGCCGCGGGTGCAGTAGTTGGAGAGGGCACCTGCCCGCCCGGCAGCAGCCGGAGATCACTGCTCGCGCAGCGGGATCGACACGTACGACGGGTCGTTCGCCGGCGAGGAGAAGGTCAGCTGCGCGCCGGTCGGGTTGTGCTCGACGTAGAGCGGGTCGACCGTGTCGACGACCAGGGCGAGTCGATGCCCTGCCGGGACGTCGTAGGCCGTGGAGAACAACTCCAGGTCCACACCGAACGGTTGGCCGGGCGTCTGCCCGTGCCAGGTGTACGGCGCGTTGCTGACCAGCTTGCCGAGGCCGAGCGGGCCCACGTCGTAGAGATAGGCGACGAGGGTGCCGCTCTCCTTGGTGTCCGTGACCGTGGTGTGCAACTTCACGGTGCCGCGCACCTGTTGGGCGCTCGTGTACTTCGCCGACTGCCATACGGCGGCCCAGCGGCGCGGCAGCAGCGGGATCGCCGCGACCGGCGGCACTTGCGCGACCTGGTCGAGGATGCTGGAGAGGAAGACGATCCCGCCGTCCGCGCCCGAGCCGACGTTGGTGTGGATGGTGGTCGTGCCCGCGAGGTCGATCTTCTTCCGGGTCGCGCCGACCGACTTCCAGTCCGGATAGCCCTCGTAGCCGCCTGTGGTACGGGACTTGAGCTCCACGGGCTGCTCGCGGTCGATCCCGTTGTCCGCGCCCTTGAGGTAGTGGTCGAACCAGCGCCCGGTGTCCGTCCACACGTCGTTGGGCAGCCCGAACAGTCCGGTCAGCTCGGCGGTGGCGTGGTCGCCGGGGCGCAGCTCAAGGCGCTTGGGTCCGGTCAACGTGCCGTAGAAGTCGGCGATTTGATTGGGCGCGAAGATCGTGTCGCCCCAGGCGTTGGCGAGCATGATCGCCGCGCCGTTCTTGTTGATCTGGTCGACATAGGTCGCGGCGGAGCGTTCCTTCCCCCAGTTGATCATCTCCTGTTCCTTGGAGAGGTCGGAGGCGAAGAAGTCCCTGAAGACCTGGCTGGTCTCCGCGCTCGGGCGGCCGGTGACAAGGCCCACGCCGTCCAGCAGGGCGGTCGCCTGGGAGTGTTCGGTACGGCCCGAGTAGATCGAGTCGATCAGGTCCGCCCAGCCGCTCAGCGAGGCAACTGCCTTGATCCGCTTGTCGTGTGCGGCCGCGAGCAGGCTGATGCCGGCGCCGTACGACACGCCCGCCATCCCGATGTGCCCCGCGTCGGACGGGGTGTTGGCGAGCGCCCAGTCGATCACCTTGGAGGCGTCGGCCACGTCGGGTGGGCCCGCCACCTCTATCCCGCCGCCGGACTGCCAGAAGCCGCGGACGTTGTAACTCACCACGACGTAGCCGGAGTTCGCGAGCTTCTCGGCCTGGGCCAGGTACTGGACCTGAGGGAAACCCCAGCTCGTGGGCAGCACGAGGAGGGGGTAGTCGTGCGAGCCGTCGGCGCCCGCGGGCGTGACGACGTTCGCCTTGAGCGTCGTACCGCCGTCGCCGGTGATGTCGACGAAGCGGACGCCGTTCGTGGCGGCGTGCGCGGTGGGGGTGAGCCCGAGGACGCCTCCGGCGATCAGGGTCGCGGAGACGGCGCCCGCGGCAGTCGTACGCAGGGCCTGGCGATGGGTTCGCACGGGTCACTCCTCACACGTGTCAATGCAAAGTGACCCGACGGTAACCGCGACCCCCTACCTTAGGTAACCCGTCAGTAAGTTACGTGCCAGTAAAGATTGTTGACGTGTGTGCGACCTCAGGAGGCGCGGTGCGAACTTCGAGGAGCCGGTGCAGGCAGGGGGGTCTCCGCGGCCCGAGTGACGTCCGCGACCAGCTCCACCACATCGGGGCCGTACGCCTGCGAGTTGACCACCTTCAGCAACAGGACGAAGGTGTTGCCGCCGTGTTTGCGGGCCAACTTCTCATGGTTGCGGGCGAGATAGCGGCTCGCCGCCTGGTTGGTGATCGCGCGCTGGCCGCAGAAGAGGAACACCGGTCGTGCGCCGCCCAGTTGGCCGGCGGTGAGGCGGGCGAGGAGGACGTACTCGCCCTTGCCGGGCTCAAGCCGGTAGCGTTCGCTGCCTATTTGGAACGCTCCCCGATCCGGACCCGGTTCGGCGTCGACGTTGACGCGGATGCCGGGGAGCAGGGACGCCAGATGCGCGGCCATACGGCGGTTGGAGGCCGGGCCGCCCACACAGAACTCGGTGCGTTCGCCGAAGCTCTGCTGGGCCGCGTCGTGCGCGACGACCTGGGCGTGCGCGTTGCAGTCCTTGATCAGGGCGGCGAGTTCGAGGAGCGCGAACACGTCGTGCCGCATCACCGAGAGTTCGGCGCCGCCTGCCTCGCGGTTCACCACGAGCAGCGACTCGGAGTTGTCGGGCAGCCCGAAGAACGACTGCTTGCGCCGGAGTTTGCGCTTCCACAGATAGGTGCGGGCGAGCCAGCCGAGCGCGGCGCTGATGCCGGCGGCGGCCACGCCCAGAACGATGTTGCGCACGTCGTCATTCATGGGCGCGCATGTTAGCGGCCCGATGCGGCTGGTACGTACCGGTGTTCGACGTGTGGCACTCGTGTGACAGTGGCGCGAGGTGGTCTGTTGGGGTCATGGCAATGTGGCTACGCTGCGCGGACGGTCCTGACTGGAGGTACGGATGCGTCGCCCTGTCACACGGAAACTGTCGGTCCTGGCGGTGTCGGCCGCCATGGTGTCGGTGGGTGCGGCGGCCCCACCCGCCGGGGCGAGCGCTACACCGAGCGCCACCCCGGCGAAGGTTCCGGTGGCGGTCGGCTACGGCGGCGCGGTCGCGAGCGTCGACGCGGACGCCACCGCCGCCGGGATCGAGGTCCTGAAGAAGGGCGGCAACGCGGTCGACGCGGCCGTCGCCACCGCCGCCGCGCTCGGCGTCACCGAGCCCTACTCCTCCGGCATCGGCGGAGGCGGCTACTTCGTCTACTACGACGCCAAGTCCCGTACCGTGCACACCATCGACGGCCGCGAGACCGCGCCGCTGACCGCCGACTCCAACCTCTTCGTCGAGAACGGCAAGGCCCTCGCCTTCGCCGACGCCGTCAGCAGCGGGCTCAGCGTCGGCACCCCGGGCTCGCCCGCCACCTGGCAGACCGCGCTCGACCAGTGGGGCAGTGAGAAGCTCGGCACGGTGCTCAAGCCCGCCGAGCGGATCGCGAGCGACGGCTTCACGGTCGACGACACCTTCCGCAGCCAGACCGCGTCCAACGAGACCCGCTTCCGCTACTTCCCCGACACCGCCAAGCTGTTCCTGCCGGGCGGCGCGCTGCCGGTCGTCGGCTCCACCTTCAAGAACCCCGAACTCGCCAATACCTACAAGGAGTTGGGCAAGAAGGGGATCGGTACGATCTACCACGGCGACCTCGGCAAGGACATCCTCGCCACGGTGAACACCCCCAAGGTGGACGCCAGTTCCGGCTGGAACGCCCGCCCGGGCAAGCTGTCCGCCAAGGACCTCGCCGTGTACCGCGCCAAGCTCCAGGCGCCCACGAAGACCTCGTACCGCGGACTCGGCGTCTACTCCATCGCGCCCTCCTCCTCCGGTGGCACGACCGTCGGCGAGGCCCTCAACATCCTTGAGAACACGGACCTTTCGAAGGCGAGCGAGGTCCAGTACCTGCACCACTACATCGAGGCCAGCCGGATCGCGTTCGCGGACCGGGGGCGCTGGGTCGGCGACCCCGCCTTCGAGGACGTACCGACGAAGGACCTCCTGTCGCAGAAGTTCGCCGACTCGCGCGCCTGCCTCATCAAGGACGACGCGGTGCTCACCAGCCCGCTGGCGCCCGCCGACCCGCGCAACCCGACGGCCTGCACCGCCGCGGGAACGGCCGCCCCGACGACGTACGAGGGCGAGAACACCACCCACCTCACCGTCGCCGACAAGTGGGGCAACGTCGTCTCCTACACGCTCACCATCGAGCAGACCGGCGGCAGCGCGATGACCGTCCCCGGCCGCGGTTTCCTGCTCAACAACGAGCTGACCGACTTCTCCTTCACCCCGGCCAACCCGGCCGTCCACGACCCGAACCTGCCCGGCCCGGGCAAGCGCCCGCGCTCGTCGATCTCGCCGACGATCGTCCTCGACCAGCGCAACAAGCCGGTCGTGGCGCTCGGTTCACCCGGTGGCGCGACCATCATCACGACCGTGCTGCAGACCCTCACCGAGTTCCTCGACCGCGGGCTGCCACTCGTCGACGCGATCGCCGCACCACGCGCCAGCCAGCGCAACGCGGCCACCACGGAACTCGAACCCGCCCTCTACAACAGCGACTTGAAGACCCAGCTACAAGCCATCGGGCACTCCTTCACCCTGAATCCGGAGATCGGCGCGGCGACGGGCGTACAACGGCTGCCGAACGGGGAGTGGCTGGCCGCCGCCGAGAAGGTACGGCGGGGTGGCGGGTCGGCGATGGTCGTCAACCCGGCGCCGTAACCGGTCAGTTGGGGTAGGGCGGCTCCGTGGAAGGCTCTCCGGTGCCTTCGGTCCCTTCCGTGCGGAACGCGAGCCGCCCGTCCGCCACGTCCACCGTCACCTGGCCGCCCTCCGCGATCCGGCCGTCGAGGAGCAGCCGGGAGAGCTGGTTGTCGACCTCGCGCTGGATGGTGCGGCGCAGCGGACGGGCGCCGTACTCGGGCTGGTAGCCCTGGCGGGAGAGCCAGTCGACGGCCGGGTCCGTGAACGCGACCGTAATGCCCTGCGCGTGCAGGAGACGGCGGGTGCGCTCCAGCAACAGGTCGGTGATCAGGCGGAGTTGCTCGGCGGTGAGCTGGCGGAAGACGACGATCTCGTCGATGCGGTTGAGGAACTCGGGGCGGAAGTGCTCGCGCAGCGGGCGCAGGATCTGCTCGCGCCGCGCCTCCTCGTCCGCGTCGGCGCCGCCCGGGCCGAAGCCGATGCCGGCGCCGCGCCGGGTGATCGCCTCGGAGCCGAGGTTGCTCGTCATCACGATCACCGTGTTGGTGAAGTCGACCGTGCGCCCCTGCGCGTCGGTCAACCGGCCGTCGTCCAGGACCTGGAGCAGAATGTTGAAGACGTCCGGGTGAGCCTTCTCGACCTCGTCGAGGAGGAGCAGCGAGTAGGGGTGTCGGCGTACGACCTCGGTCAGCTGACCGGCCTCCTCGTGGCCGACGTAGCCGGGCGGGGCGCCGACGAGACGGCTGACCGTGTGCCGTTCCTGGTACTCGCTCATGTCCAGGCGCACCATCCGGTCCTCGCTGCCGAACAGCGCCTCGGCGAGCGCCCGGGCCAACTCCGTCTTGCCGACGCCAGTTGGGCCCAGGAAGAGGAAGCTGCCGATCGGCCGGTCCGGGCTCGCCAGCCCGGCGCGGGAACGCAGCACCGCGTCCGACACGACCCGGACCGCCTCGTGCTGGCCGACGACCCGCCGGTGCAGATGCTCCTCCAGACCGAGCAGCCGGTCCTTCTCCTCCGCCGTGAGACTGCTCACCGGGATGCCTGTCTGCCGTGACACCACCTCGGCGATCGCCTCACCGGTGACCTCCAGGTTCTGCCCCTCGTCGCCCTGGTCCCCGCCATCGGCCTCTGCCAGCCGCACCTTCAACTCGGCGATCCGGTCCCGGAGTTGCGTCGCCTTCTCGTAGTCCTCGTCGGCGGCGGCCTGGTCCTTGTCCCGAGCGAGCTGCTCCATCTCGCGCTCCAGGGCCCGTACGTCCGTGCCCTTCGTACGCGCCCGCAGCCGTACCCGCGCGCCCGCCTGGTCGATCAGGTCGATCGCCTTGTCGGGGAGTCGGCGATCGGTGAGATAGCGGTCCGACAGCTCCACGGCCGCCACCAACGCCTCGTCGGTGTACCGGACTTGGTGGTGCGCCTCGTAGCGGTCGCGCAGCCCGCGCAGGATCTCGATCGCGTCCGCGACCGACGGCTCGGGCACCAGGATCGGCTGGAACCTGCGGGCCAGCGCCGCGTCCTTCTCGATCCGGCGGTACTCCTCCAGCGTCGTAGCACCCACGATGTGCAACTCGCCGCGTGCCAGGGCGGGTTTGAGGATGTTGCCGGCGTCCATCGAACCGCCCTCGCCGCCACCGCCCGCGCCGACCACGGTGTGCAACTCGTCGATGAACACGATCAGTTCGTCCGAGTGCGCGCGGATCTCGCCGACGATGTTCGTCAGCCGCTCCTCGAAGTCGCCCCGGAAACGGGTGCCCGCGACCACACCCGTCAGGTCGAGGGCGACCACCCGCCGCCCGACCAGCACGTCCGGGACGTCGCCGTCCGTGATGCGCTGCGCGAGCCCCTCCACGATCGCTGTCTTGCCGACGCCCGCGTCGCCGATCAGCACCGGGTTGTTCTTGCCGCGCCGGGACAGTACCTCGATGGTCTGCTCGATCTCCTCGTCGCGGCCGATCACCGGGTCGATACGGCCGTGGCGGGCCAGGTCGGTGAGATCGCGGCTGTACTTGTCGAGCGTGGGGGTGCCGGTGGGGCGGGGCTGGTCGGTACGGGTCTGGGTGCCGTCCGGCGCCTCTGGCGGCAGGCCCGTGGGGGCGTAGCGGGCCGCGTTCAGGATGTGCCCTGCGGCGGAGTCCGGGTTCGCGGCCAGCGCGCCGAGGACGTGTTCGGGGCCGATGTATCCGGTGCCGCCCGCCCTGGCCAGGTCGTGCGCGTCCAGGAGGGCGCGTTTGACGGCCGGGGTGAGGGAGAGGGACGTGGGCGGTGGGAGTTCGCCCTCGGGGTGCTGGACCGGGCCCGAGCGCTCGTCGATCTCTGCGGCGAGGGAGTCGGGGTCGGCGCCGGCGCGGGTGAGGAGGCCGCGGGTTGGCTCCGCGGACAGGGCGGCGCGGAGTAGGTGCTGGGTGTCGAGGTCGTGGCTGCCGTGTTCGGCGGCGTACTGGGCGGCGCCGCGGACTAGTTCCCTGGCCGGCTGGCTCAGTAGGCGGCCTATGTCTATGTGCCGTGGGCCGGGGCGGGCGGCACCGCCGGGGGCTCCGCGAGCGGCTCCGCCGAAGAACCGGGCCAGGAACTCGCCGATGGGGTCGTCTTCCGGGTCTGTGTAGCCGCTGGTCATCAATCCACCATGGCACGGGCCACTGCGTGGGGCATGTGCAGGTTTGGGTTGAATTGCGGCTGCGGGTGCGTTGTGGCTGGTCGCGCAGTTCCCCGCGCCCCTGAAGGGGCGCTCAGCGTGCCGTAAGAATCCTGGGACCGTCCTCCGTGATCGCCACCGTGTGTTCCACGTGGGCCGCGCGCGACCCGTCGTTGGTACGCAGCGTCCAGCCGTCCTTCGCCGCGTGGAAGTCGTCCCGGCCGCCCGCGATCAGCATCGGTTCGATCGCGATGACCATGCCGTGGCGGAGGGGGAGGCCTCGGCCGGGGCGGCCCTCGTTCGGGACTCCGGGGTCCTCGTGCATCTGGCGGCCGATGCCGTGGCCGCCGAAGCCCTCGAGGATGCCGTAGCCGGCCGTGCGGCACACCGTGCCGATCGCGTGGGCGATGTCGCCGATGCGGTTGCCCATGACGGCTGCCGTGATGCCTGCCGTGAGGGCGCGCTCGGCGGTGTCGATCAGGCGGACGTCGGCGGGGCGCGGCTCGCCGACGATGAAGCTGATGGCGGAGTCGCCGGCCCAGCCGCCCAGTTTGGCTCCGAAGTCGATCGAGACCAGGTCGGCGTCGCGCAGGCGGTAGCCGTCCGGGATGCCGTGCACGACCGCGTCGTTCACGGAGGCGCAGATGACCGCGGGGAACGGGGTGGGCGCGAAGGCGGGGCGGTAGCCGAGGAAGGGTGAGGTCGCGCCCGCCGCGCGCAGCACGTCGTGCGCCAACTCGTCCAGTTCCAGCAGGGACACGCCCACGTCGGCGGCCTCCCGCACGGCCGTGAGGGCGCGGGCCACGACCTGGCCCGCCTCGTACATCGCATCGACAGACGTGTCCGTCTTCAGTTCCACCATGCCAATTACTATACCGGTATTAGAATGACGGCATGGTACGCACCCCTCTCACCCCCGAAGAGCGCGAACGCGGCGAACGGCTCGGCCGGCTGCTCCGTGAGGCCCGTGGTGGCCGCAGCATGACGGACGTGGCGGCGAACGCGGGCATCTCGGCGGAAACCCTCCGCAAGATCGAGACGGGCCGGGCACCGACGCCGGCCTTCTTCACTGTCTCCGCCCTCGCGGAGGCGCTCGGGTTGTCCATGGACGAACTCGTGGTCAGGTGCGTGCCGTTGGCGGCCTGAAACCGAGAGTGGGACGGCATCCCGGACGGCACGGCGGCTGATGCCCTCGCCCGGCCGGTGACGCTGATCGGGCCGGGGTTGCCGCCGGATCCGGCATGAACCGGCGGGCGCACAGTCGGGAGGCGTAGGCTCCGAGATCTCTGCGCCCGGCTCGAAAAGCTTCCGTAGCCGCGTCGTAACACAAATGGTGTTTTCTACGGATCAGAGCATTCCGGTCTGGCGGGAGTTGGGGCATGGCTGTGGATCAACTCCCCGGACAGGTGCGGGAGTTCGCGAACTATCTCGACGGACTCCTGGCGCGCCTGGACCAGGGCGGCGGCTGGTGCGGGGTGTTCTGGCAGCGCGATCCCGATGGCATGCAAGCGTGTCTCGGCGGGCGTGAAGTACCGCCCTGGGACGTGGTGGAGGCCCTCCTCCAGGACCTCGCGGCGGAGTACGGCCACGGCGTCGCGAGCCAGGAGAAGGAGCGGGCCCGCGCCCTGCACGCGGCGGCGCTCGCCGCGTTCGACGCCCGTCCCGGCAGCCGGGACGCCCTGAGCGACCGGCTCGACGTGATGCTCCGTGAGCAGAAGTACGCGGCCGAACGGCAGGCGGAACTGGGGCGGTTGCTCAACTCCGCCACCACCCAGGAAGAGGCCGACGCCCTCCGTCTCGACCTCGCCTGGGCCCACGACGACCACGAACGCGCCACCGCCCGCTGCACCGAACTCCGCGCCCGCATCGAGCGGTTGGACAACTACGCCCACATCCAGGGCACTCAGGCCATCCACCGCGACCGGCACGGCAACGTGTTCCGCGTCGACGACACGTTCCAGGACCAGAGCACCTCCGGGTACGACCGGAACCAGGCCCCGCACCGACTGCCCCGCCAGCGCGACGCCGAGCAGATGCCCGTCACCGGACCGCAGGGCGGGGGCGGGGGCGGATACGGCAGTCCCGGCGGCGCCGACGGGACGTACCAGGACGGCAGGACCCCGGACGCCCGTCGCGGCTACGAGGAATTCGAGCGCGCGAACCCCGGCTACGGCAACCCGGACCCCACGTGGGACGACCTCGCCGGCCCCGACGCCACCACCCCCGAGACCGAGTCCCCCGACCAGGCCGAGGCCGCCGCCCCCACCCCCAAGCAGCGCAAGCGCCGCCGAGGCAGCGCCCGCTTCGCCGGCCTGGCCGAGGACGACGCCGCCACCACCCCGGCCGCGGGCGCCGCAGCCGCCGTAC
>NZ_JBHXME010000086.1:0-44808 GCF_042721125.1 Streptomyces sp. NPDC058469 | reverse complement strand
ACCGCGCTCGATCCTCCGCGGCCGCGTCATCCGCGGCCAGCCCGATACGCCACACCCGGTCCACCGGACTCGCCTCCACCAGCACCCTCCCCCAGCCTTCGGCCGGGGGGACGCCCATCTCGCTTCGCTCGCCCGTGCCCAGCAGAAACGCCCGCAGTTCCTCATCCGCCGCGAATTTGTGGACGCTCCCCTCGACGACGATCCCGAACCGCTCCCGCGCCCAGATCTCCTCGTCGAAGCCGCGCACCAGCCGCCCCGCCGTCTTGGCCTGGGACGGATGCCCCGCCGCCAGCACCCGCGCGAGCGCCTCCGCGTCGTCGAACAGCCGCGCCTTGCCCGCCATCATCCAGTGCTCGGCGGTCGCATACGTCACCCCGTCCACCGTGAACGGCGACGGCCACCACTGGCTCAGACAGCTCGCGCTCACCTGTCCGTCCGGGCGTGGCCGGTGGCCCCAGAAGTGCAGGTACTTGACCCTGGTCCCCGCGCGCACTTCCCTGATCAGGGCTTCCCGCGAATCGATCCTTTCCGCGGCCCCCGCCGCGAGCTTCCCCGTGATCCTGTCCATACACGCGAGTCTTGCAGGCACCACTGACACTCCGTCCTCCCTTTTCCATACGGACTCGACACCTGGTCGACAGATTCCGTCGCGTAACCAAAAGGCAACAACGGAATCACTTGTTGGAGTCCCTTTGCTCTGTCAGGATCGGCATTCAAATCGAGCTGGAGCTACGCCACCCGCCAGCGGACGAAGCGGGGCGAAGGCGGAGGAGAGCGACATGCACAACCCGGGTAGCGTCACCCCGGAACGATTCCCCGCACAGGAGTACTTCGCGGACGGCGCGCAGTTCATCGCGGGCCGCCTGACCAAGGGCACCTCGGGCCACACCCATGCCGTCGTCGACCCCGCCACCGGCGAGGACGTCTACACGTACGAGCTGGCCGGTACCGCCGACGTGGACGCCGCCGTGGCAGCCGCGCGCGCCGCGTTCCCGGGCTGGTCGGGCGCCACGCCCGGCGAGCGCTCCGACGCGCTGCACCGTTTCGCCGCCGTGCTCGCCGAGCGCGCGGACGACTTCGCCCGCGCCGAGTCCCTCCAGTGCGGCAAGCCCCTCAAGCTGACCCGCGAGTTCGACGTCCCCGGGACGATCGACAACACGTCCTTCTTCGCCGGTGCCGCACGGCATCTGCAGGGACAGTCCGCGGGGGAGTACTCCGGCGACCACACGTCGTATGTACGCCGTGAACCCATCGGTGTCGTCGGCTCCATCGCGCCCTGGAACTATCCCCTCCAGATGGCCGCCTGGAAGATCCTCCCGGCGATCGCCGCGGGCAACACGATCGTCCTGAAGCCCGCCGAACTGACCCCGCTCACCTCGCTGATGTTCGCGCAGGCCGCCACCGAGGCCGGCATCCCGGACGGGGTCATCAACATCATCACCGGCACGGGGAAGGTCGCCGGTGAGCATCTCGTCGGGCATCCCGACGTGGTCATGACGTCCTTCACCGGGTCCACCGCCGTAGGAAAGCGCGTCGCCGAGATCGCGACCGCCACCGTCAAGCGCCTGCACCTGGAGCTCGGCGGCAAGGCGCCCTTCGTGGTCTTCGACGACGCCGACCTCGAAGCCGCCGTCAACGGAGCCGTCGCCGGTTCGCTCATCAACACCGGGCAGGACTGCACGGCCGCCACGCGCGCGTACGTGCAAAGGCCCCTCTACGACGCGTTCGTCCAGAAGACCGCCGCCCTCATGGCGAGCGTCCGGGTCGGCGATCCCTTCGCCCCGGGCACCGACCTCGGGCCGCTGATCTCGCACGTCCAGCGCGACCGAGTCGCCGGGTTCGTCGACCGGGCGCGTGGCTACGCGCGCGTGGTGACCGGCGGCGAGGCTCCTCAGGGAGATCTCAAGAACGGCGCGTACTATCGCCCCACCCTGGTCGCGGACGCCGCGCAGGACAGCGAGATCGTGCAGTCCGAGCTGTTCGGACCGGTCCTCGTCGTCCTGCCCTTCGACACCGACGACGAAGGCATCGCGCTCGCCAACGACACCCCGTACGGCCTGGCCGCCTCCGCGTGGAGCCGGGACGTCTACCGGGCCAACCGTGCGACCCGCGAGATCAAGGCGGGCTGTGTGTGGATCAACGACCACATCCCGATCATCAGCGAGATGCCCCACGGCGGCTACAAGGCGTCCGGCTTCGGCAAGGACATGTCCGCCTACTCGTTCGAGGAGTACACCCAGATCAAGCACGTCATGTTCGACAACACCGCAGTGGCCAGGAAGGACTGGCACCGCACGATCTTCGGGGACCGATAGCAGAACTGACGGCCGCCCGAGCCGCGGCCGTCTCCTCCCGAAAGGGCAGCACGCGCATGAAGCAGTACGAGCCCGACCGCCTGACCCCGGCCGAAGTGGCCGCCGTGCGGCGCAGCTTCCGTAAGAGCCGGTCCGCGATGACCCGCCGTTCGGTGCTGCGCGCCTCCGCGGGCGGCGCGCTCGCGGTCGGCGGACTCGGGGCCCTGAGCGGCTGCGGGATCCCCGCGGCAGGCAAGACGCAGGGCGGCGTGTCCGCCGACGACCACTCGGCCAAGGAGAAGGAGATCGACTTCTCCAACTGGCCCGAGTACATCGACACGGACGAGAGCGGCAAGCACCGTCCGACGCTGGACGCGTTCACCAAGCGGACCGGCATCAAGGTCAAGTACACCGAGGACATCAACGACAACGACGAGTTCTTCGGCAAGATCCAGCCGCAGCTCGCCGCCGGCCAGTCCACCGGCCGCGACCTGATCGTCCTCACCGACTGGCTGGCCGCCCGCATGATCCGTCTGGGCTACGTCCAGAAACTGGACGCGTCCAACCTCCCGCACGCGTACGCCAACCTCTCGGACCAGTTCCGCAGCCCCGACTGGGACCCGGGCCGGGCGTACTCGTACGTGTGGCAGGGCATCTCGACCGTCATCGCCTACAACAAGAAGGCGCTCGACGGCGTCGAGGTGAAGTCGATCTCCGACCTGCTCGACAACCCCAAGCTCAAGGGCCGCGTCGGCTTCCTCACCGAGATGCGCGACTCCGTCGGCATGACCATGCTCGACATGGGCAAGGACCCGGCGAAGTTCACGACCGACGACTACGACGCGGTCATCGCCCGTCTCCAGAAGGCCGTCGACAAGGGCCAGATCCGCCGCTTCACGGGCAACGACTACACGTCCGACCTCACCAAGGGCGACTTCGCCGCGTGCGTCGCCTGGGGCGGGGACATCGTGCAGCTCCAGTCGGACAACCCGGACGTCGGCTATGTGATCCCCGACAGCGGCTACATGACGTCGACCGACAACATGCTGATCCCCAACAAGGCACGCCACAAGACGAACGCCGAGCGGCTGATCGACTACTACTACGAGCCCGAACCGGCCGCCGAACTCGCCGCCTACGTCAACTACGTCAGCCCGGTCGCGGACGTGAAGCCCTACCTCGCCAAGATCGACAAGTCGGCGGCGAACAACCCGCTGATCCTTCCCGACAAGGCCATGGCGGCCAAGTCCCACGCCTTCCGCTCACTGAGCTCGAAGGAAGAGACGGCATACCAGCAGAAGTTCGCAAAGCTCACAGGGGCGTGACGACGATGAACACGACGGACAACAGCGGCGACGTCCGCCTCTCCGGTATCAGCAAGACCTACGGCTCCTTCACCGCCGTACACCCGCTCGACCTGACCGTGCCCCAGGGCTCCTTCTTCGCGCTCCTCGGTGCCTCCGGCTGCGGCAAGACCACCACCCTGCGCATGATCGCGGGACTGGAGGAACCTTCCTCCGGCACCGTGTTCCTCGGCGACCAGGAGGTCGGCCATCTCCCGCCGTACAAGCGGCCGGTGAACACCGTCTTCCAGTCGTACGCCCTCTTCCCGCACCTCGACATCTTCGAGAACGTCGCCTTCGGTCTGCGCCGGCGCGGCATCAAGTCGGTGAAGCAGCAGGTCGTCGACATGCTCGACCTGGTCCAACTCGGCGAGCAGGCACGCAAGAAGCCGCACCAGCTCTCCGGCGGCCAGCAGCAGCGTGTCGCGGTGGCCCGCGCTCTGATCAACACCCCGAAGGTGCTCCTGCTGGACGAGCCCCTCGGCGCCCTCGACCTCAAGCTGCGCCGCCAGATGCAGCTGGAGCTCAAGCGCATCCAGACCGAGGTCGGCATCACCTTCGTCCACGTCACGCACGACCAGGAGGAGGCCATGACCATGGCCGACACGGTCGCCGTGATGAACGCGGGCCGCGTCGAGCAGCTCGGCTCGCCCGCCGACCTCTACGAGAACCCGAACACCACCTTCGTCGCCAACTTCCTCGGCACCTCCAACCTCATCGAGGCCGAGGTCGACTCCAAGAGCGGCGACGAGATCATCCTCAAGGCGGGCGGCGGCAAGCTCGTCCTGCCCGAGGCGCGCTGCTCGGCGCCGACGACGACCGGCGGCAAGGTCCTGGTCGGCGTCCGCCCCGAGAAGATCACCCTCACGCACGCCGACGACGCCGGCGAGATCCCCGCCGGCCGCAACCGCATCAACGGCAAGATCGCCGACTCCAGCTTCATCGGCGTCTCCACGCAGTACGTCATCGACAGCCCGGTCTGCCCCGAGTTCGAGGTCTACGCCCAGAACATCGACCGCGACACCCGGCTGAGGCCCGGCGCTGACGTCGTCCTGCACTGGAACCCGGCCCACACCTTCGGTCTCGACGCGGCCCAGGACATCGACGCCGGTGTCGACGTCGAGGAGGAGGCCGCCTGATGGCCGCTGTCACCGAGGCGCCGCCCCTGGCGCCCGCGCCGGAGGAGAAGCCGCGCAAGAAGAGGGGCCGCTGGACGCCGTACTGGCTGCTGCTGCCCGGCATTCTCTGGCTGATCGTCTTCTTCGCGCTGCCGATGATCTACCAGGGCTCCACGTCCATCCAGACGGGCTCCCTGGAGGACGGCTACAAGGTCACCTGGCACTTCGTGACCTACTGGGACGCGCTGTCCGAGTACTGGCCGCAGTTCCTGCGCTCGGTCCTCTACGCCGCCGCCGCGACCATCCTCTGTCTGCTCCTCGGCTACCCGCTGGCGTACCTCATCGCCTTCCGCGCGGGACGCTGGCGGAACCTGATCATGATCCTGGTGATCGCGCCGTTCTTCACCAGCTTCCTGATCCGCACGCTCGCCTGGAAGACGATCCTCGCGGACAGCGGCCCGGTCGTCAGCGTCCTCAACACGCTGCACGTCCTGGACGTCACCAACTGGCTCGGCTGGACCTCCGGCGACCGCGTCCTCGCCACACCACTCGCCGTGGTGTGCGGACTGACGTACAACTTCCTGCCGTTCATGGTGCTTCCGCTCTACACCTCGCTGGAACGCATCGACGGACGGCTGCACGAGGCGGCCGGCGACCTGTACGCCAAGCCGTTCACCACCTTCCGCAAGGTCACCTTCCCGCTGTCGATGCCCGGCGTCGTCTCCGGCACCCTGCTGACCTTCATCCCGGCGGCCGGTGACTACGTCAACGCCGAACTCCTCGGCTCCACCGACACCCGCATGATCGGAAACGTCATCCAGACGCAGTTCCTGCGCATTCTGGATTACCCGACGGCGGCGGCACTCTCCTTCATCCTCATGGCCGCCATCCTCGCCATGGTGACCATCTACATCCGCAAGTCCGGGACGGAGGATCTGGTTTAAATGGCCGTCGTACGCTGGTTCAAGCGCCATCTCGTAGTCATCGCGGGCCTGTTGACCCTCGGATATCTCCTCCTTCCGAACGTCGTCGTCACGGTGTTCTCCTTCAACAAGCCGAAGGGGCGCTTCAATTACGAGTGGCAGCAGTTCTCGCTGGACGCCTGGAAGCAGCCGTGCGGTGTCGCCGACATGTGCGGCTCGCTCTCCATCAGCCTCCAGATCGCCGTCTGGGCGACCATCGGCGCCACGCTGCTCGGCACGATGATCGCCTTCGCGCTCGTCCGCTACCGCTTCCGCGCACGCGGCGCGATCAACTCGCTGATCTTCCTGCCGATGGCGATGCCCGAGGTCGTCATGGCCGCCTCGCTGCTCACCCTGTTCCTCAACATGGGTGCCCAGCTTGGCTTTTACACGATCCTGATCGCCCACATCATGTTCTGCCTCAGCTTCGTCGTCACCGCCGTCAAGGCCCGCGTGATGTCGATGGACCCACGCCTGGAACAGGCCGCCCAGGACCTCTACGCCGGCCCGGTGCAGACCTTCCTGCGCGTCACCCTGCCCATCGCGGCCCCCGGAATCGCCGCGGGCGCGCTGCTTTCCTTCGCGCTCTCCTTCGACGACTTCATCATCACCAATTTCAACGCGGGTTCGACCGTCACCTTCCCCATGTTCGTCTGGGGTTCGGCACAGCGCGGCACACCCGTTCAGATCAATGTCATCGGTACGGCCATGTTCCTCGTCGCCGTATTGTTGGTGCTCGTCTCGATGGCGATCACCAACCGCCGCAACAAGGTGAAGGCATAACCAGCGCCATCGCAATAACCCTGTGAACCCTGTAGGGAGTTGAAATCATGGCCCCGAGCGCCATGAGCCGCAGCAACGACTGGACCAAGTCCCTTTCCGAAGCCCGGCCGGTCCCGTACTGGCTGGACGACCCGGGCAAGCCCCACCCCGAACCCGCGCTCACCGGCGGCGAGACCTGCGACCTGCTGGTCGTCGGCGGCGGTTACAGCGGACTGTGGACCGCGCTCATCGCCAAGGAGCGCGACCCGCAGCGGGACGTGGTGCTGGTGGAGGGCCGCGAGGTGGGCTGGGCCGCCTCGGGCCGCAACGGCGGTTTCTGCGCCGCCTCGCTCACCCACGGCCTGTCCAACGGCCTCACCCGCTGGCCGGACGAGATCCACCGACTGGAGGAGCTGGGCGCCCGCAACCTCGACGAGATCGAGAGCGCGGTCGCCCGCTACTCCCTGGACTGCGAGTTCGAGCGCACCGGCGAGATCGATGTCGCCACGCAGCCGCACCAGGCCGAGGAACTCCACGACTGGCACGCCGAGTTGAAGAGCAAGGGCCTCGCCGACGGCGCCGAGTTCCTGGACGCCGAAGCGCTCAGGGAACAAGTCGACTCACCGACCTTCCTGGCCGGCCTGTACGACCGTAGCGGCGTCGCCATGCTCAACCCGGCCAAGCTGGCCTGGGGGTTGAAGCGAGCCTGCCTCCAACTCGGCGTCCGCGTCTACGAACACACCCCCGCCCTCGCCCTCAAGCCGCACGGCGCCGGCATGGCCGTACGCACCCCCTACGGCTCGGTCCGCGCCCGCCGGGTCGCGCTCGGCACCAACATCTTCCCGAACCTGGTCAAGCGCGTCCGCTCGTACACCGTCCCGGTCTACGACTACGCCCTGATGACCGAGCCGCTCAGCGCCGACCAGTTGGCGTCGATCGGCTGGAAGAACCGCCAGGGGCTGGGCGATTCGGCGAACCAGTTCCACTACTTCCGGCTGTCGGCCGACAACCGCGTCCTGTGGGGCGGTTACGACGCGATCTATCCCTACGGCGGCCGGGTGCGCGCCGAGTACGACGACCGGCCGGAGACGTACGCCAAGCTCGCCGAGCACTTCTTCACCTGCTTCCCGCAGCTGGAGGGGCTGGGCTTCACGCACGCGTGGGGCGGCGCGATCGACACCTGCTCGCGCTTCTCGGCGTTCTTCGGCACCGCCCACCAGGGCAAGGTCGCGTACGCGGCGGGCTTCACCGGGCTCGGAGTCGGTGCGACCCGCTTCGGCGCGGACGTGATGCTGGACCTGCTCGCGGGGGAGCGGACCGAGCGCACGGAACTGGAGATGGTCCGCAAGAAGCCGCTGCCCTTCCCGCCCGAGCCCTTCGCCTGGACGGGCATCGCGCTCACCAAGTGGTCGCTGGCGCACGCCGATTCGCACGGCGGCCGGCGCAACCTGTGGCTGAAGACGATGGACAAGCTGGGACTCGGCTTCGACAGCTGAGCCGTGCTTCTCCCTCGGTGTGATCCAGTTCACTCCTTCGAGGTGCCGGAACCCGCGTAATGCCTGGCGGAGACCTCCCTCTCTCCTGTGACGCGACCAGCGTCGACATGAGAAAGGGAGGTCTCCTCATGACTGGGGCGAAGACGGCCGTCGAGTGGCTGGCATCCGTAGCTCCGGATCCGGAGGCCTGCCGCTGGGAATGGGAGCGCAACCCCCTCGGGGTCGCGCTGCTGCCCGCCGGCAAGGCCTGGGACGTACTCATCCTGCCGGGTGAGCTCGGCTATCCCACGCTCGATGTGCTCACCAGGGTCATCGATCAACTGGGCCCGGTACTCGTCGACTTCGGCGACGCACGGATGGGCTTCCTCGTACCGCCCGGCACCGCGGCCCGCTGGCTGGGCACCGGGGTCCGTTCGGCCGGACTCGGCACCTGGATCGTCGTGCCGTACCCCGGCCGGTCGACCGGCGGAGTCCGCTGGCTGGTACCACCGGACGGCTCCGGCACCCTCACCGACCCCGCACTCCTCGAACTCGCCATGCACGAGGCGGCGGCGGGACTGGCCACGGAAGGGGAGGGCGGGTAACTGAGTGAGGTCTTGACAAGCTAATTGGTCTGGACCAAATTGGGCGCGCTCCACCCTCCAATTCCCCCATGCCCGGAGGCACTTGTGGATCGCTCCAGACCTGTCCTCGCCGTGTTCGCGGTCGCGGCCCTTGCCGTGTCCGGCATCACCGCGCTCTCGTCGGCCGCCCGTGCGGCCGACGCGGACCTGGCGAAGAACGGAGGCTTCGAAGCGGGCCTCGACAGTTGGTCCTGTTCCGCTAACAGCGGTACGACGGTCAAGTCGCCCGTGCACGGCGGCAGTTCGGCGTTGCAGGCGACCCCGGCCGGCAACGACTACGCCCAGTGCGCGCAGACGGTGACCGTGAAACCGGACTCGCAGTACTCGCTCGCCGGTTACGTCCGCGGCAGCTACGTCTACCTCGGCGCGAGCGGCACCGGCACCACCGACGTCTCCACCTGGACCCAATCGGCCCCCGACTGGCAGCAGTTGACGACCGGCTTCCGTACCGGCCCGTCCACCACCAAGGTCACGATCTACACGCACGGCTGGTACGCCACCGGCGCCTACTACGCCGACGACATCTCCCTCACCGGCCCGGCAGTGGACGTAGGGCAGCCGCCCGCCACCCCGACGGGCCTCACCGTAGGCACCGTGACGTCCTCCTCCGTCGCTCTCTCCTGGTCCGCCGTCACCGGCGCGACGAGCTACGCCATCTACCGTGACGGGGTGAAAGTCCAGACGGCGAGCGGCACTTCGGCCACCGTGAGCGGACTGTCGGCCGCGACGGCGTACAGCTTCCAGGTCACCGCGGTGAACGACGCGGGCGAGTCCGCGAAGTCGACGGCGGTCACCGCGACGACGTCCACCGGCTCGGGCACCGGCAGCGGCCTGCCCACCCACGCGCTGGTCGGCTACCTCCACGCGAGCTTCGCCAACGGCTCCGGCTACACGCGCCTGGCCGACGTACCCGACAGCTGGGACGTCATCGACCTGGCCTTCGGCGAGCCCACCTCCGCCACCTCGGGCGACATCCGCTTCAACCGCTGCCCGGCCAGCGAGTGCGCGAACGTGGAGAGCGACGCCGACTTCAAGGCGGCGATCAAGGCCAAGCAGGCGGCCGGCAAGAAGGTGCTGATCTCCATCGGCGGCGCCAACGGCCAGGTCCAACTGACCACGACGGCGGCCCGCGACACCTTCGTCTCCTCGGTCTCGAACATCATCGACACCTACGGCCTCGACGGCCTCGACATCGACTTCGAGGGCCACTCGCTGTCGCTGGACGCGAGCGACACGAACTTCAAGAGCCCGACAACTCCCGTGGTCGTCAACCTGATTGCGGCCCTGAAGACCCTGAAGGCCAAGTACGGCGCGAAGTTCGTGCTGAGCATGGCGCCCGAGACCTTCTTCGTGCAGATGGGCTACCAGTTCTACGGCACCGGCAAGTTCGGCGGCCAGGACCCGAGGTGCGGGGCGTATCTGCCCGTCATCTACGCCCTGCGCGACGACCTCACCCTGCTCCACGTCCAGGACTACAACTCGGGCCCGATCATGGGCCTCGACAACCAGTACCACACCATGGGCGGCGCCGATTTCCACATCGCGATGACGGACATGCTGCTCACGGGCTTCCCGGTGGCGGGCGACACGGCCAACGTGTTCCCGGCCCTGCGCCCCGACCAGATCGCCATCGGCATGCCGGCGTCGGTCAACGCGGGCAACGGCTATGTCGCCCCGGCCGAGATCACCAAGACCCTGGACTGCCTGACGAAGAAGACCAACTGCGGCTCGTACACGACCCACGGGACCTGGCCCACGCTGCGCGGCCTGATGACCTGGTCGATCAACTGGGACCGGTACTCGAACTGGGAGTTCCAGAAGACGTTCGACGGCTACTTCGGCTGAGGGCCGCTCCGAAAGCGGCCGAGGAAGAGCCAGAGCGACGCGAGCAGCACCGTGCAGAGGCACCAGCTGGCCACGACGTCCAGTGGCCAGTGCCAGCCGCGCCGGACCAGGCCGAAGCTGACGCCGACGACGAACAGGGCGCAGGCGATGACCAGTTCACGGCGGGCGTACGTCGTCCGGAGCCAGGGGAGGAGGAGCATCGTCGCGGAGCCGTACGCGATCATCGCGGTGGCCGTGTGGCCCGAGGGGTAGTAGCCGGTGCCGGGCGGGACCGCCGGGGTGCCGCCGCGGGCGATCAGTTCCTTGAGGGGGACGACGATCGCCGGGACCAGGGCCATCAGCACGGCCGCCGCGAGGGGTGGCAGCCACCAGCGGTCCGTACCTGTGGCACGACCGCGCCAGGCGACGCAGACGAGGGCTACGACGAGAACCGGGACGGCGACCTGGACGTTGCCGAGGTCGGCGAGGAGTTCGGAGAAGCGGTCCGGGTGGACGAGTGCGCGGCTGAGGCGGGCGTCCAGGCGGAGGAGGGGGCCCTCGGCGGCGACCTGCCAGGTGATCAGCGCGAAGAGGAGCGCGGGAAGGGCGAGAAACAGCCAGAAAAAGGAGGTCGGCCGGCCCGGAACAGGGGGGGTAGTTCCGGGCCGGCCGTCCGGATCGGATGGTCGGCCGCCCCGGGGGGTTTGGGGCGGGCGACTGTCCGATCGGTGAGGAGATTCGGAGCCAGAGGCTCCTGTTGTGTGCGCGAGGGCACGACCAGGTCGAAGCTGGGGAGGCCCCGGCCTGAAGTCGCCCACAGTCCCCTGTGGGCGGGGTGTATCTCTCATCTGGGTAGAACCTACGGCAGCGGCTGCGGGTGCGACAGGCGGAATCGCGTCCCGTCATGCACCCCGCACACCTTCTTCACACGGCCTGACGCCCGCCACCCCGGCCCCGGAACAGCTGTGGATGGAACGGGTGGGGCGGTTGAGGTGCATGAGGCTCAACTCCTGTGCGGGAGCTGGGAGTTGTGTGTGGCCGGGAGGTACGGGCGGGGGTGGCTCAGATACGTGCGAACGCCTGCTCGATGATGTCGAGCCCCTCGCTCAGCAGGTCCTCCCCGATGACCAGCGGGGGCAGGAAGCGCAGCACGTTGCCGTAGGTGCCACAGGTCAGGACCAGCAGCCCCTCCTGGTGGCAGGCCTTGGCGAGCGCGGCGGTCGCCTCCGGGTTCGGCTCCTTGGTCGTACGGTCCTTGACGAGCTCGATGGCGATCATCGCGCCGCGCCCGCGCACGTCGCCGATGATGTCGAACTTCTCCGCCATGGCGCCGAGCCGGACCTTCATCACGGCCTCGATGTTCTTGGCCTTGGCGTTGAGGTCCAGTTCCTTCATGGTCTCGATCGCGCCGAGCGCACCGGCGCAGGCGACGGGGTTGCCGCCGTAGGTACCACCGAGCCCACCGGCGTGCGCGGCGTCCATGATCTCGGCGCGGCCGGTGACGGCGGCGAGCGGCAGACCGCCGGCGATGCCCTTCGCGGTGGTGATCAGGTCCGGGACGACACCCTCGTCCTCGCACGCGAACCACTGGCCCGTACGGCAGAAGCCGGACTGGATCTCGTCGGCGACGAAGACGATCCCGTTGGCCTTGGCGAACTCGCTGAGCGCGGGCAGGAACCCCTTCGCCGGCTCGATGAAGCCGCCCTCGCCGAGTACCGGCTCGATGATGATCGCGGCGACGTTGTCGGCGCCGATCTGCTTGTTGATCATGTCGATGGCCTGCGCGGAGGCCTCGGCACCGGCGTTGTCCGGACCGGTCGGCCAGCGGTAGCCGTAGGCGACCGGAACGCGGTAGACCTCGGGCGCGAAGGGCCCGAACCCGTTCTTGTACGGCATGTTCTTCGAGGTCAGCGCCATGGTGAGGTTGGTCCGGCCGTGGTACCCGTGGTCGAACACGACGACGGCCTGCCGCTTGGTGTACGCCCGCGCGATCTTCACGGCGTTCTCGACGGCCTCGGCGCCGGAGTTGAACAGCGCGGACTTCTTGGCGTGGTCACCCGGGGTCAGCTCGGCCAGCGCCTCCGCGACCTCCACGTACCCCTCGTACGGCGTGACCATGAAACAGGTGTGGGTGAAGTCGGCGAGCTGCGCGGCGGCACGGCGGACGACGGCCTCGGCGGAGGCGCCGACGGAGGTCACGGCGATGCCGGAACCGAAGTCGATGAACCGGTTCCCGTCGACGTCCTCGACGATCCCGCCGCCCGCGCGTGCGGTGAACACGGGCAGCACGGAGCCCACACCGGCCGCGACCGCGGCGGTACGGCGGGCCTGCAGCTCCTGCGACTTCGGGCCGGGGATGGCGGTGAGAACGCGGCGCTCCTGCGGAATTGCGGTCATGAGGGGCTCCTGGGGTGGTGCGGACGCTTTTCTGCTTTCTTCCTTTCTCGCAGGCTAGGGCGGGTGGCCGGGGGTGGGCATGCTCCATGTGGGCGGTGTCGGCGACGCCGGTTGTCCGCCGTGGACAGTGCCGGTATGGCGAGGATCGGTACGGGCCCGGCCGCGTAAACGGTGAACTCCCCTTCCAGGCGCGTTAGATTGACTCGCTGACGGTGGACGGAACGGCTGGTCAGGGGGCAAGAGCGATGGACAGCGACGGGACGCAGGACGCGCGACACACACAGGCCAATCCTGTGCCGCGTCCGGCGCGGCCGCCGGAGGTACCGGCCATGCCGCCGCGGCCTGCGCGGATGCCGGGTGCGACGCCCGCCCCCGAGCAGCCGCCGCGCTCCGCCCCGGCCGTCGCCGACTGGCTGAACGAGCCCCGGCCGGCCGCCGCACCCGGCATCTGGCGCTACGGATACCGTCCGCCCAAGGCCGACCGGGCATCGGCGCGGCTCTCCCCGGTCGCGATCCTCGGTCTGCTGGTCCCCCTCGTGGTGGCGCTGATCGTGTGGTCCTTCTGGCGCCACGGTGCCGTTCCGTACCAATGGGCCCTGCTCAAGCTGTTCACCCCGAGCGACTGGTGGTGGGCCGGCACCGTGTCCCCCAAGGGGAACCAGGGCGCGGACGCCATCGGCGTCTACGACGGTGTCTTCTTCGCCCTGCTCGTCTATGCCGTCGTCAAACTGGGCGGCTGGCTCGAGGTGTCCCGCCATGTCGTCGGCGGTCGCCCCCAGCCCGCTCGCGCCCTACTGGCACTCGTCGGTGGTCTCATCGCGCTCAGCTTCGTGTTCCCCTCCGCGTTTCCCGGTGTCGGCTGGGAACCCCTCCCGGTCCAGGACCCGCTGTTCTCCCTTGTCGTCCTGATCGCCGGTAGCCCTGATCTCTTCCAGTCGGTGCTCTTCACGGACACGTTGTACGCAATCATCACCGCGCTGGTCCTGTGGCCCTTCGCCCGGCTCGGAGGCTGGTGGGCGCTCGCGAAGGAACGACTCGCCGCGCGCAGTCGTACGGGGGAGGGTGAAGCCCGGCCGGCGCCCGCCGCTCTTCCGCCCGCGCAGTGGCCCGCGCTGCGGGAGGCGGGCCAGTACGAAGCGGCGGAGCTCCTCACCGCCGAGGTGCTCACGGGCCGTATGAACGACGTGGACTGCGCCCGGGTCGGGCACGCGTGGGAAACCGCCCGAAGGGAAGCCCAGTTGGCCGCCTTCAGCGAGACGGTGCTGCGCAAGGGGGCGGCGGCCTGGGTCCATCCATCCGGAGCCCGGGACCTGCCCGGCCGTGCCGCACGGCACGATCTGCTGGACGGGCAGGTGCGCATCGGACAGTGGACGGCCGGTGAGCGTACCCCGTCGGCCTACCGCGGCGCGGGCACGGCACTCGGCCCCGACGCACTCGGCACCTCGCTCCTCGTCGTGGGGCCCTCCGGCTCAGGCAAGACCAGGCATGTGGTCGCCCCGGTCGTCGAGTCCCTCGCCCTGCGGGCGCTGACCGGACAGTGTGCCGTCGTGGCGGTCTGCGCGGCCGGCACCCCGCTCGGCCCGGACTCGGCGTACGACGTCGTGGTGCGGATCGGGGACCCCACCTCCGTCTACGACTTGGATCCCTACGCCGACTCCGCCGACCCCGACGCGGCCGCCGGGTTCCTCGCCGAGGGACTGGTCGGAGACCTCGACACCGTCGGCGCCCAGCGGGCCGCGACCGCGCTCGCCCAGCTGCTCGGGCCGTATCGGGCGGTGTACGGCACCTTCCCGTCCCTGCCCGTGTTGCGAGAACTCCTGGAGGGCGAACCGTCGGCGCTCGCCGCCCTGCGCCAGGCACTGTCGGCGCCGGAGCACGCGGGCCTGCGCCGCGATCTCGACGCCCGGGCCCGTCAGAGCGGCGGTGCCGCCGACCCGGGCCCGGTGCTCGCCGACCGGCTCGCGCTGCTGGACCGGCCCGTGTTCGCCGAGTTCTTCGGCACCGGTGACGCGGCCGTCCGGCCGTTCTCACTGCGGGCCGTCGCCCATCACCCCCTGCGGGTCCGCATCGACGTGCCGGCCCACGGGCACGAGGAGGCCTCCCGGCTGATCACCCGGCTGATCCTGGCCCAGTTCGAGCATGTCGTGCACGACACCGGCCGCGGTCACTTCGCCTGTCTCGTCCTCGACGACGCCACCGGGACGGTGACCACCGAGTCGGTACGGCGCATGCAGCGTCTGCGCTCCCAGAACGCGGGCGTGCTCCTCGCACTGCGCACGCTCGGCGACGTCCCCGAGGCGCTGCACGGACCGCTGCACGGTGCGGTCGGCTGCCGCATGGCCTTCTCGGGAGTCACGACCTGGGACGGCAGCCGCTTCGCGCACGCCTGGGGCACGGAGTGGGTGGAGACCCGGGACGTGGCCCAGCACACCGTCTTCGCGGACCAGCCGATGACCCGGGCCATTCATGCCCTGCGCAAGCTGGTGACGGGCCGGGCGGTGACGACGGAGGCCGTGACCGTACGGCAGGTCGAGCGGGAGCGGTGGTCCGCGTCCCAACTCGCGCACGAGGTGCCGCCGGGGCACGCGGTGCTGTCCCTCACGACGGTGGAGGGCAAGCACACTCCGCCGTCGCTGGTGGATCTCCGCGGCCCCGCCCTCTGAACGGGCCATCTGGACATACAGGTACGTGGCGACCATACGGTGAGGCAGAATCGGCACAGGCAGTTCATACGCGACGGCCAAAAGATCGACGTGATCGCCAGTTCTTCCTCCACCTGAAGGCCCCATGCCCCCCACGCTCGCCTCGCTGGTCCACCACTCCGCGCTCAAGCTCACCGTGCGCGCCGGCGAGAACAGGCTGGACGTGCCCGTCCGCTGGGCGCATGTCAGCGAGCTGGCGGACCCGGTGCCGTACATGGAGGGCGGGGAGCTGCTGCTGACCACCGCCCTCAAGCTGGACGCGGACGATCCGAAGGCCATGCGGCGGTATGTGAAGCGGCTGGTGGGGGCCGGGGTCGTCGGGCTGGGGTTCGCCGTCGGGGTCAACTACGACGAGATTCCGAAGGTGCTGGTCGACACCGCCGGGGAAGAGGGGCTGCCGCTGCTCGAAGTACCCCGGCGCACCCCCTTCATCGCGATCAGCAAGGCCGTCTCCGCCGCGATCGCCGCCGACCAGTACCGCTCCGTCACCGCCGGCTTCGCCGCACAGCGCGAGCTCACCAAGCAGGCCCTCACCGACGGCCCCGAGGGGCTCCTCACCGCGCTCGCCGCGCAGGTCGACGGATGGGCCGCGCTCTACGACGCGTCCGGCGCCGTCGTCGCCACCGCACCGGAGTGGGCGGGCCGCCGCGCCGCCCGGCTCACGGCGGACGTGGAGCGGTTGCGGGACCGGCCCGCGCCGGCTTCGTCCGTGGTGGGAGGGCCGGACAACGAGGACCGCGTCGAACTGCACACCCTCGGCACCGGCCGCCGCCCGCGCGCCGCGCTCGCCGTAGGGACGGCATCGGCGCTCGGGACGGCGGAGCGGTACGCCGTGCATTCGGCGATCGCGCTCCTGACCCTCACCACGGAACGCTCGCGGTCCCTGCAGGCCGCCCAGGAGCGGATCGGCGCGGCCGTGCTGCGGATGCTGCTCGCCGGGCAGCCGGACCACGCGCGGGCGGTCGCGGGGGATCTGTACGGCGGGCTCCTCGACGCGCCGTTCCGGATCATCGTGGGGGAGTCGGCGGACGGTGACCCCCTGGACGGGCTCGCCGAGGTCGTCGAGTCGGCGGCCGCACGGTCAGGCGAGGCCGTGCTCGTCGTACCGGAAGGGCCGGAACGGCTGGTGGTGCTGGCCGTGGACGACGGCGCCGCGGTCGAGGCGTGCGGGGACTACGCGGCGACGCTGGAGGGCGAGCGCGCCACGAGCGGGCGGGAACAGGGCGGGAGCGGCGGCGAGGAGCAGGAACTCGTCGTCGGTCTCTCCGCACCGGCCGGGCCCATCGCAGCGGCGGCCGCCTACAAGCAGGCCGAGCAGGCGTTGTCCGTGGCCCGGCGGCGCGGGCGCGTGCTCGTCGAGCACGAGCAACTGGCCGCCGGATCCGTGCTGCCGTTGCTCGCCGACGACGCGGTGCGCGCGTTCGCGGACGGGTTGCTACGGCCGCTGTCCGAGCACGATGCCACCGGGCGCGGGGATCTCGTCGCCTCGCTGCGGGCGTGGCTGTCCCGGCACGGCCAGTGGGACGCGGCGGCCGCCGACCTCGGGGTGCACCGGCACACCTTGCGGTACCGGATGCGGCGCGTCGAGGAGATCCTCGGGCGGTCACTGGACGATCCGGACGTACGGATGGAGTTGTGGCTCGCGCTGAAGGCGACGGCCGCAGCGGAGTAGGCGGCATCTGCCGAAGTGGAGTGTCCCCGCTCGGTACTGCTACGGCTCGGACAAACGCACCCTCGCTTCCCCGCACCTACCGTTGAGCAGGAAAGCTCGGATCAGCGAGCAAGTTCAGATCACTGAGCAAGTTCAGCACCACCCCCAACGCGGAAGGGCCGGCACACGCAATGCCCAACGAAACTGTGGCAGTCACCCACGCCTTCTGGCTCGCCGGCCGCCAGGCCACCGGCGAGGACACCTTCGACGTCACCTCACCCTGGGACGGACGGCTCGTCGGCAAGGTCAGCGTGCCGACCGACGCCCAGGTCGAGGAGGCGGTGGCCGCCGCGTACGCCGTACGGGACGAGTTCGCCGCGACCCCCGCCCATGTCCGCGCCGCCGCCCTCGACCACGTCAGCCGGCGTCTCGTCGAGCGCACCGAGGAGATCGCGCAGCTCATCTCCGCCGAGAACGGCAAGCCGATCAAGTGGGCGCGTGGTGAAGTCGGCCGCGCGGTGTCCGTGTTCCGGTTCGCGGCGGAGGAGGCCCGGCGGTTCAACGGCGGCGAGGCCCAGCGCCTCGACACCGACGCCGGCGGCCAGGGCCGGCTCGCCCTCACCCGGCGCTTCCCGAAGGGCGTCGTCCTCGGCATCGCGCCCTTCAACTTCCCGCTGAACCTGTGCGCCCACAAGATCGCCCCCGCGATCGCGGCCGGCGTGCCGATCATCCTCAAGCCGGCCCCGGCCACCCCGCTCTCCGGACTGATCATCGGCGACCTGCTCGCCGAGACCGAGCTGCCCGCCGGCGCGTGGAGCGTCCTGCCGGTCGCCAACGACCACATGCCCGCCCTCGTCCAGGACGAGCGGCTGCCGGTGATCTCCTTCACCGGTTCGGAGAAGGTCGGCTACGCGATCATGGACTCGGTGCCGCGCAAGCACTGCACCCTGGAGCTGGGCGGCAACGGCGCGGCCGTGGTCCTCGGGGACTACGCCTCCGACGCCGACCTCGACTGGGCCGCGACCCGCATCGCCACCTTCTCCAACTACCAGGGCGGCCAGTCCTGCATCTCCGTGCAGCGGGTCATCGCGGACGCGGCCGTCTACGACCGGCTGCTCCCGCGCATAGTCGCCGCCGTCGAGGCCCAGGCCACCGGCGACCCGAGCGATGACAAGACCGACGTCGGGCCGCTGGTCAGCGAGGCCGCGGCGCAGCGTGTCGAGTCGTGGGTGCAGGAGGCCGTCGAGGCGGGCGCCACTCTCCTCACCGGCGGGAAGCGCGACGGCGCCTCCTACGCGCCGACCGTCCTGACCGACGTACCGGCCGACACGACGATCTCCTGCGAGGAGGTCTTCGGACCAGTGCTGACCGTGACGAAGGTGGACGGCGAGGCCGCCGCCTTCGCCGCCGCCAACGACTCCAAGTACGGCCTCCAGGCAGGGGTGTTCACCCACGACGTGCAGGTCGCCTTCCGCGCCCACCGCGCCCTTGAGGTCGGCGGTGTCGTGATCGGCGACGTCCCGTCCTACCGCGCCGACCAGATGCCCTACGGCGGCGCCAAGCAGTCCGGCGTCGGCCGCGAGGGCGTCAAGTTCGCGATGGACGACTACACCTACGAGCGGGTGCTGGTGCTCACGGGCCTCGCGCTCTGACCGTTCCCTCACCCAACGTCTCTAGCTAATGGAATCCATTTTCATATAGCCTCCCCGAAGGGGCCCGGCACCGATGCCTTCCGGTGCCGGGCCCCTTCTCTGCATCGACTCCTCCGGACCCTCAGCCGGAGAAGCCGACGTGCGCGAGCCGCAACGGCCCGCGCAGCTTCAGGTGCACATCGTGCAGGCCCTCGGCGACGATCCCGGCGCCGAGCGTGGTGTAGTCGTACGGGCCCGAAGTCGGCGCGGGCAGGGCGAGTTGGGTGAGCGCGGGGCCGCCGTCCAGGGACAGTTCTACGACTCCCTCGCCCGCCACCTCCACGGTCACCTCCGTGACACCGGTGCCGAAGTCGCAGTGCCGGTAAGTCAGTTCGGCCGTACCGCCCCCCACCGGCGTCACCGCATCGCCCGCCACCTTCGTACGGTCGACGATCTCGCCGCCCGACTGCTCGTCGAAGTCGGCCGCGTCCAGGCCGTGTTGGAGGAGGGGGCGGGGTGCGGCGGGTTCCCCGGTGAGCGTCACCGTCGTCCGCAGGCGGATGTCCTCGCTGGAGGCGCCGAGGAGGAGGTCGTACGGGCCGGGCTCCAGGCGCCAACCGCCCCGCTTCACATCCCAGAACTCGAAGGCGGACAGCGGGACTTCGAAGGACAGTACCGCTGCCTCGCCCGGCGCGAGGGTCACGCGGCGGTGTGCGGTCAGTTCGCGGCGCGGGCGGGGAACCGACGGGTCGGTGGCGCGTGTGTACAGCTGCGCGACCTCGTCAGCCGTCACGTCGCCCGTGTTGGTGACCGTGAACTGCACGTGCACCGCGTCGAGTTCGACCCGTGCCGTCAGGCCGCCGTACACGAAGGACGCGTACGACAGGCCGTGGCCGAAGGGGAAGAGAGGGGTGCCCTCGAAGTAGAGGTACGTCTGACGGCCGCCGATCACGTCGTAGTCGAGGAGGTTGGGCAGGTCGGTGTCGGCGGCGTACCAGGTCTGGGGGAGGCGGCCGGCGGGGGAGACGTCGCCGGCGAGGACGCGGGCCAGGGCCGTGCCCGCCGCCTGGCCGCCGTGGGCGGACCACAGGATCGCGGGGAGGTCGGCCGGGTCGACCGTGTACGGGTATGCGGAGACCAGGGCCAGGACCGTGTTCGGGTTCGCGGCGCGGGCCGCGCGCAGCAGGCGCTCCTGGTGGGCGGGGAGGCTCAGTGTCGTACGGTCCTCGGTCTCGCGGCCGTTGATGTGCGGGTCGTTGCCCGCGACGACGAGTACCACGTCCGCGGCCTCGGCGACGCGCGCCACCGCGTCCTCGCCGCGTTCGGCGACCACCAGCTCGAAGACTTCCGCGCCTTCCTCGGCAACCTTCACGCCGTCGGCGGCGACAGAGACGTGGCGACCCGTACCGACGTGCAGCAGGAGGTGACCGTTCTCGTGGGGTTCCAGGCGGAATGTCTCCTGGACGACCCAGCCTCCGGGCTGGTCGGCGGAGGCGCGTACGTAGCCGTCGTCGGCGACCGAGAGGTAACGGCCGGCGGGCGCGCGGAGGGTGAGGACGCCCTCGCCCCAGTCGACGAGGGCGAGCTCGGTGCCGGTGGGGTCGGTGGTGAGCGGCGGCAGGTCGGTGCGGCCCGCGAGGAGGGCCGGGTCCAACGCGCCCTCGGCGCCGCGTACTTCGTCGGGCACGTCCGCCAACGGGACGTGCAGGAAGGTGCCTTGGGAGGTCTTCAGCCGGACGCGGTCCACGCCCTCCGCGAACTCGACGCGCTCGGCGCCGAACCGCTCGTACAGACCCTCCAGCGGAGTGGAGCGGTGGATCAACGTGCCGCTGTACCAGTCGAGTTTGCACTCGTCCGCGAGCAGACCGACGACGGCGATGCGGGTGTCGTGGGCGAGGGGCAGCAGGTCGCCGTCGTTCTTGAGGAGGACGACTGCCTGTTCGGCGGCTTCTTGGGCGAGGACCCGGTGCGCCGGGGTGTCGAAGTCCTTGATGTCGGCGTGCGGGTCGTGCGCCGGGTCGAACTCGCCGAGCCGGAACCGGACCGAGAGCTGACGGCGGACCGCCGCGTCGATGTCCGTCTCCGTCAACAGGCCCTGCGCCAGGGCGCCTTGGACCCGCGCCACGATCGTCGAACCGTCCGTGCCGTGGTCGGTGAAGCTGTCCACGCCGGACAGCAGCGAGGCCGCGGTGGCCTCCTCGTGGGTGTCGAAGTAGTGCTCGGAGTCGACCAGGTTGGAGGGCGCGCCCGCGTCCGAGCAGACCAGCAGGTCCTCGTCGGTCCAGGTGCGCAGATGCTCGCGGAGATAGGGCGAGACGTGGTTGGGGCGGCCGTTGACCAGGTTGTACGCGGGCATCACGCCCGCCACCGCGCCCGCCTCGACCGTCTCGCGGAACGCGCGCAGGTCGTACTCGTGCAGTACGCGCGGGCGGACCGAGGACGACGAGATGTCGCGGCCCGTCTCGTTGTTGTGCGCCAGCCAGTGCTTGAGGACGGGCGCCGTGCGCCAGTACGTCGAGTGGTCGCCGCGCAGGCCGCGCGTGTACGCGGTGGCGATCGCCGAGGTCAGCTTCGGGTCCTCCGAGTAGCCCTCCTCGTTACGGCCCCACAGCGGGTGGCGCAGCAGATTCACCGTCGGGGACCACACGTTGAGGCCGACGCGGTCGTCGCGGGCGCGCATCGCGCGGGTCTCCTTGGACACCGCGTCGCCGACCCGTCGTACGAGATCCTCGTTCCAGGTCGCGCCCAGGCCCACCGCCTGCGGGAAGACCGTCGCCGGGCCCATCCACGCGACGCCGTGCAGGGCCTCCTGGCCGGTGCGGAACGCGGCGACGCCCAGGCGCTCCACGGCGGGGGCGTACTGGTGCAGAAACCCGACCTTCTCGTCGGGCGTGAGCCGCGCCAGCAGGTCGTCGATGCGCTTCGCGAACGGCAGGTGCGGATCGCGGAAAGGCGGCGTAGGCGGCGTTTGTGCGGTCACGTGGGGTTCCCCTTGCGATGGAGCGGCGCGGCTCTTTCGAAGCGCTTCGATGCTGATTCGATGCGCGTCAGGTGTCAAGACGCCTTCACCGTTATTTCAAGCAGCACATACGGACAGGTCATGCCCTGCACCTCCGAGGAATCTTGGGAGCGACCCTTGTGCACCCTTGGGTGTTCACTTAACCTCGCAGCAACATCGAAGCGCTTCGACTAAGTGCTCTGTTCCACTCAAGACACCGCAGCCGACGGCTCCACCGCCGGGTGTCCTGGTGCGCCATGAAGGGTTGACGCAATGACGCCGAATGCCTCCGCCGCCTCCGCTCCCAGCCGGAGAAGTTTTCTCGCCTCCACGGCGGTCGTCGCCGCAGCGGTGGCGGGAGGGGTACCACTGCTCTCCGCCTGCGGGGCCTCGGACAGCGGTTCGGGCGGGGGCAGTTCGGAGGGCAAGGGCGTCAAGAAGCTGCTGCCGGCGTTCGTCGCCGGCAATGTGGTGACCCCGGACATCGCCTCCAAGAACGGCTCGGCGGTCGGCTTCACCAGCAAGCTGGACCTCGCCACGCTGAAGACGTCGGTGTCGAAGAAGCTCGGCAAGGGCGGCAAGGTCTCGATCATGTCGCCGTTCTGGGGCTCCCCGCCCAAGAGCGACAACGCCTACTACAAGGCGATGAACAGCCTCATCGGCGTCGACGTCGCCTGGCAGAACCAGGACGGCAACACCTACGACCAGAAGCTCGGCGCGGTCCTCGCCTCCAGCGACATCCCCGACATCGTGGTCGTCCCCAGCTGGAACATGGGCGGCAAGATACCCAGCGCCATCATCGGCAAGTTCGCCGACCTCGGCCCCTACCTCTCCGGCGACAAGGTCAAGGACTACCCGAACCTCGCGGCGATCCCCACCGACGCCTGGCAGCGCTGCATCTTCGGCGGCAAGCTGCGCGGACTGCCGATGCCGTCCTCGTACGTCCCCAACATCGTGCCGCTCTACCGCAAGGACATCTTCGACAAGGAGGGGTACGAAGTCCCCACCTCCGCCGACGAGTTCATGGCCCTGGCCAAGGAGATCACCAACGCCAAGGCCAAGCGCTGGGCCTGCCTGGACATGAAGTGGACCGCCTTCAACGCCTGGGGCGTGCTCTCCGGCAGCGAGAAGTCGCTCGGCTGGAACCTCGTCGACGGCAAGCTGGTCAACCGCATCGAGACTCCGGAGTACCTCGAAGCGCTGGAGTGGACCCGCAAGCTGTTCGCCGCCGGATACGTGCACCCCGACGCCAAGTTGGGCAAGAGCGCGGCCACTGACCCGGGCCCCAAGTTCGCCGCCGGCGAGTTCCTCATCTACAACCAGGACATCTCGCAGTGGTGGAGCCGCACCGCCGAACAGGCCACGCAGAACCCGGACTACAAGATCTGGGGCATGGACATCTTCGGCCACGCGGGCGGCGACCCGACCCTCTGGGCCGGTGAACCGGCCGGCATCTTCGCCTTCATCAGCAAGAAGGCCTCCGAGTCCGCCATCCATGACGCGCTGGCCGTCGCCAACGTCACCGCCGCGCCGTACGGCACCAAGGAGTACATGCTCACCAACTACGGCGTGGAGGGCACCCATTACACCGTCAAGAACGGTGTCCCCACCAAGACCGACCAGGGCAACAACGAGGTCATCAACGCCTACGTGATGGTCGCCAGCCCCGCCGCGACGATCGCCCACCCCGACTTCCCCGAGGTCGCCAAGGCGCAGGTCGAGTGGCAGCAGCGGATGGGCGCCTTCACAAAGAAGTCGACGTTCTACGGCCAGCAGATCACCGAGCCCAGCCGCTACACCAACCTCTCCAACGACTTCGAGCAGTTGGAGGACGACATCGCCCGCGGCCGCAAGAAGATCAGCGACATGCAGCAGGCAGTCTCCGACTGGAAGAGCAAGGGCGGCGACCAACTCCGCGCCTGGTACCAGAAGTTGCTCGACGACAACGGCTCGGCGGCGAGCTGACCGGGTACCGAGGCAAGGAGAACGGCCGTGTCCCACAGCACGGTGCCTCGGAGCAGGACCGAGGCCGACACGACGGGAAAGACCCCGGTGGCGTCCGGCGGCGCCACCGGCTCCCCCCGGAACCACCCCAAGACGAAGGTGAGTTGGCGGCTCAGGTTCAGACGCGACCGCGTCCTGCTCCTGATGACCCTGCCGGCCGTCCTGCTCATCCTGGTCTTCAACTACCTGCCGATCCTCGGCAACATCGTCGCCTTCGAGGACTACGACCCCTACGTCAGTGACAACGGCATCGTCTCGATGCTGCACAGTCCCTGGGTCGGCCTGGAGAACTTCCAGCAGATCTTCGCGGACTCCGCCTTCTGGAGCGCCGTACAGAACACGCTCGTCCTGTTCTTCCTCCAGCTGATCCTGTTCTTCCCGATCCCGATCCTGCTCGCGCTGCTCATCAACAGCGTGGTCAGGCCCCGGGTCAGGGCGCTCTCACAAGCGATCCTCTACCTCCCGCACTTCTTCTCCTGGGTGCTGGTCATCGCCGTCTTCCAGCAACTGCTGGGCGGGGCCGGGCTGTTCTCGCAACTCCTGCGGCAACACGGCTACGACGGCCTCGACATCATGACCGACCCCAACACGTTCAAGTTCCTGATCACCGCGCAGAGCGTGTGGAAGGACGCCGGCTGGGGGATCATCGTCTTCCTCGCGGCCCTGTCCTCCGTCAGCCCCGACCTCTACGAGGCCGCCGCGATGGACGGCGCCGGTCGCTGGCGCCGCATGTGGCACGTCACGCTCCCCGCACTGCGGCCGGTGATCGCGCTGCTGCTCGTACTCCGCGTCGGTGACGCGCTGACCGTCGGCTTCGAGCAGATCCTGCTCCAACGCGACGCCGTGGGACCGGGAGCGGCGGAGGTCCTCGACACCTTCGTCTGGTGGAACGGCGTCCGCAACCAGGACTTCGGCTACGCGGCCGCCGCCGGACTCGTCAAGGGCGTGATCAGTCTCGGACTGGTCCTCGCCGCGAACAAAGTGGCCCACCTCATGGGTGAGCAGGGGGTGTACAAGAAATGACCGCGGTCATCGACAAACCCGTCAAGCCCACCCGGTCCGCCAACTCCCCACGGCAGGCAGGCCGTTGGGCCGCGCCGCCCCGGCCGACCTGGGAGGAGGAACCCGGCAGGGTCGGTCTCGCGGGCAAGGGGCTCGTCCTCACGCTCGCCTGCCTCGCCATCCTCTTCCCGCTGTGGATCGTCCTCGTCACCAGCCTCTCCTCACGCAAGACCATCGACCAGGCCGGCGGCCTCGTCATGGTGCCCAAGGGCATCACCTTCGTCGCCTACAAGGAACTCCTCAGCGGCGGCCAGGTCACCCGCGCGGCAGTCATCAGCGTCCTCATCACCGTCGTCGGCACGGCGTTCTCCATGGCGGTGTCCGTGCTGTGTGCCTACGGCCTCTCACGGATCGGGTCGCTCGGGCACCGGTGGATCCTGATGATGATGCTGGCGACGATGTTCTTCAGCGCCGGGCTCATTCCGACGTATTTGCTCGTCCAGTCGCTCGGCCTGACTGACAGCTATCTCGCGTTGATCCTGCCCAGCGCGCTGAGCGTCTTCAACATCCTTGTGCTGCGCGGGTTCTTCATGGGGATCTCGCAGGAACTCATCGACAGCGCGCGGATCGACGGCGCCGGTGACTTCCGGATTCTGTGGGTGATCGTCATGCCGTTGTCGCGTGCGGTGCTGGCTGTCATCACGTTGTTCTACGCCGTGGGGTATTGGAGCGCCTGGTTCAACGCGTCGTTGTATCTCAATGACCAGGACATGATGCCGTTGCAGAACGTCATGATCCAGCTGGTGCAGAAGCAGGAGGCTCCCGTGGGGCTCGGTCAGGCGATCAAGACCGGGGAACTGTCGGGGCTTGCCGTGCAGATGGCGGTCATGGTGATGGCGTTGTTGCCGGTGGCTGTGCTTTCGCCGTTTGTGCAACGGCATTTCAAGAAGGGGATGCTCACGGGCGCCGTCAAGGGCTGAATTGGTTGCTTGTTGTCTGCGAGTGCGTGGGGGCTGGTCGCGCCCACGCGGCGGAGCCGCAAATCGATACAGCCCCGCGCCCCTTAAGGAAATCCCCTGACCGTTTCTTCGTAGAGCGAGGTATGTCATGCGCGCGTCCAATATGAGTCGGCGTGTCGTTCTCGCGGGCACCGCAGCCGTCGCCGCGCTCACCAGCGTGCCGCTCCTCACGACGAGAGCGCAGGCAGCGGAAGCCCCCTCCTATCGCTGGCGCAATGCCGCAATCGGCGGAACCGGATTCGTCACCGGTGTTCTCTTCCACCCCTCCGTCCGGGGTCTCGCCTACGCCCGTACCGACATCGGTGGTGCCTACCGCTGGGACGACCGGGTCGCGCGCTGGACCCCGCTCACCGATCAACTCGGGTGGGACGACTGGAACCTCCTCGGCGTGGAGGCACTCGCCGTCGACCCCGCGCACCCGGAACGGCTGTACCTCGCCGTCGGTGCCTACGCCCAGTCCTGGGCCGGCAACGGTGCCGTACTCCGCTCCGACGACCGGGGCACGACCTGGACCCGCACCGACCTCGCCGTGAAGCTCGGCGGCAACGAGGACGGACGTGGCGCGGGGGAGCGGTTGCTTGTCGACCCGCGTGAGAGTGACACCCTGTGGCTCGGCACCCGGCACGACGGGCTGCTCAAGTCGACCGACCGTGGCGCCACTTGGGCAGCTGCGACCGGTTTCCCAGCGACCGCCGGCGCCTCCGGGCAAGGCGTCACCTTCCTCGTCGCCGTCGGTCGTGCCGTCTACGCCGGGTGGGGTGACGGCGACGGGACCGCTACCGCCGTCAACCTCTACCGCACCACCGACGGCACCTCCTGGACCGCCGTCCCCGCGCAGCCCACCGGCACCTCCGCCAAGGTCCCGATCCGCGCCGCGTACGACACCCGCGCCCGCGAGCTGTACGTGACGTACGCCGACGCCCCCGGGCCCAACGGCCAGTCCGCTGGCAGTGTGCACAAGTTGGCCGTCGCCAGCGGGACTTGGAGCGAGGTCACGCCGGTGAAGCCGGGCGGGACCACGACTGGGGGCACCGCCCGCTCGAGCGAAGCCGAGAGCGGGGGAGGGTCCAGTGACACCTTCGGCTACGGCGGAGTCGCCGTCGATGCCCGTCGCGCCGGCACCGTCGTCGTCTCCACCAACAACCGCTGGGCGGCCGTCGACACCCTGTACCGGACCACCGACGGCGGCCGTACCTGGACGTCCCTCAAGGACACCGCTGTCTTCGACGTGTCCGAGACTCCTTTCCTCAAGTGGGGTGCGGACCAGCCGAAGTTCGGCTGGTGGATCCAGGCCGTGGCCGTCGACCCGTACGACTCGAAGCACGTCGTCTACGGCACCGGCGCCACGCTCTACGGCACCCGTGACCTCACCCACTGGGCGCCGCGGATCCGTGGCCTGGAGGAGACGTCCGTGATCCAGCTGATCTCGCCCCCGGTCGGGGAGGCGCACCTGATCAGCGCCTCGCGGGACATCGGCGTGATGTACCACGAGCGGCTCACGGCGTCTCCGTCGCGCGGCATGGCGACGAACCCCGTGTTCGGGTCGGCGACGGGAATCGCGCAGGCCGCGGGCAGGCCGTCGTACGTCGTCCGCACGGGCTTCGGCGACAACGGCAACGGCGCGTACTCCCGCGACGGCGGGCGGAGCTGGGCGCCCTTCGCTGCCCAGCCCGACATCGCCGGGGACTCACCGGGGCCGATCGCCACCAGCGCCGACGGCGGTACGCTGCTGTGGTCCTTCGTGCACTGGGACGGCACGAAGTACGCAGCCCACCGCTCGGCGGACAACGGCGCGACCTGGTCCGAGGTCTCCTCCTTCCCGAAGGGCGCCACGCCGGTCGCCGACCCGGCCGACCCGACGCTCTTCTACGCATACGACACCGACACAGGAACGCTATACGCCAGCACTGACAGTGGCGTCTCGTTCACTGCGCGTGCGGATGGGCTGCCCTCCGGCGACAGTCAGTTCCAGCTGGCCGCGGCGCCGGGGCGGTCCGGTGACCTGTGGTTGAGCGTCAAGTGGAACGGGCTCTACCGGTCCCTCGACGGCGGCACGAGCTTCTCGAAGGTCGCCAGTTGCTGGGCCTCCTACACCCTCGGCTTCGGCAGACCCGCCCCCGGCGCCGACTACCCGGCGATCTATCAAGTCGGCTCCACCGAGACCATCACCGCCGTCTACCGCTCCGACGACGAGGCCAAGACCTGGACGCGCATCAACGACGACCAGCATCAGTGGGGTTGGACCGGGCAGGCCATCGCCGGTGACCCGCGCGTCCACGGGCGTGTGTACCTCGCCACCAACGGGCGCGGCATCCAGTACGGGGAGCAGATCTGATGCCTCAACTCGGTGACGCCACGCGCGGGCGCATCCTCTTCGGCGGTGACTACAACCCCGAGCAGTGGCCCGAGGAGACCTGGCACGAGGACGTCCGGCTGATGAAGGACGCCGGCGTCAACTCCGTCACCCTCGGCGTCTTCTCCTGGGCCAGGCTCGAACCCGAGCCGGGGGCACGGGAGTTCGGCTGGCTCGACCGGCTGATGGACCTGATGCAGGCAGGCGGCATCGGCGTCGTCCTCGCCACCCCGACCTCCTCCCCGCCCCCGTGGCTCGGCCGCCTCCACCCGGAGACGCTGCCCCGCGACGCGGACGGCCGTATCGAATGGTGGGGCGGACGGCAGCACTTCTCGCACTCCAGCGCCGTCTACCGGAGTCACGCCGCCGCCATCACCGAGGCCCTGGCCGCCCGTTACGGCGGCCACCCCGCCCTCACGATGTGGCACATCAACAACGAGTACTGCACCTTCGACTACGGCGACGAGGCCGCCGTCGCCTTCCGCGGCTGGCTGCGCGCGAAGTACGGCACGCTCGATTCCCTCAACTCGGCCTGGGGTACGGCCTTTTGGAGCCAGGGCTACGACACCTGGGACGGCATTCTGCCCCCGCGTCACGCCCACTACCTCAACAACCCCACCCACGCGCTCGACTTCCGGCGCTTCACCTCCGACATGCTCCTGGAGTGCTACACCGCCGAGCGGGACATCGTCCGCCGGCACACCCCGCACATCCCGGTCACCACCAACTTCATGCCGTTGTGGGTGGGGCAGGACGGCTGGCGCTGGTCCGAGGAGGAGGACGTCGTCTCGGTCGATCTGTATCCCGACCCCCGGGACCCCCTCGGAGCCCAAAGTGCCGCGCTCGTCCAGGACTTGACGCGCTCCCAGGCGGGCGGCGGCCCTTGGATGCTCATGGAGCAGGCCGCCGGACCGGTCAACTGGCGCGGCGTGAACCACCCGAAGCCACGCGGCCTCAACCGGCTCTGGTCCCTCCAGGCCGTGGCCCGGGGAGCCGACGCCGTCTGCTACTTCCAGTGGCGTCAATCCCGGCAGGGCGCCGAGAAGTTCCACTCCGGGATGCTCAGCCACGCGGGCGAGCGGGGCCGCACCTTCCAGGAAGTGAAGCAGCTCGGCGCCGAACTCTCCCGCATCGGCCACGAGGTGACGGACACTCACATCACGGCCGACGTCGCGATCGTCCACGACTGGAACGCCTGGTGGGCCGGCGCGCAGGACGGCCGTCTCTCCACCGAGGTCGACTACCCGGAAGTCCTCCGCGCCTGGCACCGTGCCCTCTGGGAGTCCCACCTCACCACCGACTTCGCTCACCCCGAACACGACCTGTCCGCCTACAAGTTGGTGGTCGTTCCCCAGCTCTACCTCCTCACGGACACCGCGATCGACAACCTTCTCGCGTACGTCCAGGGCGGCGGCACCCTCGTATCCGGCTTCCTCACCGGCATCGCCGACGAGGACGACCGGGTACGCCCCGGCGGCATGGACGCCCGTCTCCGCGAACTGTTCGGCATCCGCACGCTGCACGAATGGTGGCCGCTGGACGCGGGGGAGACGGTCGAGTGCGAGGGATTTCGCGGGACGCTCTGGTCGGAGGAGATCGAGCCCGAGGGCGACAACGTCGACGAGGTAATTGCCTACAAGGGCGGGGAGTTGGACGGCTTCCCCGCCGTCCTGCGCACGGGAAGATCCTGGTACGTCTCGACGCTTCCCGAGCCGCACGCGCTGCGCGGCCTGCTCGCCCGTATCGCCGCCAACGCGGGCGCCCGTCCTGTGCTCGCCGGGCTCCCGTTGGGCGTCGAGGCGGTACGACGTGGAGAGTCGCTGTTCCTGCTCAACCACGGCCGAGACCCGGTAACCGTCGAACTCCCGGGCATCCACCGTGACTTGCTCACCGACGCGACCGTCGAGGGCGAGGTCACCCTCGGTCGCTATGGGGTGGCGGTGCTGCGACCATGAACGCCGAACCCGCGACCGGCGGACCCGTGCACGGCACCTGGGAACTCCTCCCCGCCACCCGCTGGGAAGACGCCTACCTCAGCGGCAACGGCCACCACGGCGTCCTCGTGTTCGGTGATCCGAACGACGACCGCGTCATCGTCACCCACCACACCCTCGTCCGCCCGAACGGCGCCGAACACGCCAGGCCCCCACGCCTCGCCGCCGAACTCCCCGGACTCCAGGCCCGGTTGCTCGCCGGTGACCTCGCCGCCGCCGAGGATTTCACGGACGGCCGCCCGCTCCAGTGGGTGCAGCCCTTCCATCCGGCGTTCCAGATACGGCTGCGCAGGCCGTCCGGCACGGCAGGAGGCGACTATCGGCGTTCCGTCGACTTCACCACCGGCGAGGCCGCCGCCACCCGCGAGGGCACCGACACTCACACAGACTGGCGCAGCCGCGTCTTCGTCTCCCGCGCCGACGACGTCATCGTCCAGCACATCACGGCCCCCGAACTCACCCTCGACCTCGCCCAGGACCACCAACTCCCGGGTGCGCCAGCAGGGTTGGGCGTCGGCCACGGCACGCTCCTCACTCCCGACGGCGCCCTGCTCACCCTCCGCGTCCGCTACCCCGACAGCGACCGCGCGTACACCGGCGTCACCCTCGCCGTGGTCACCGGTGGTACAACGCGGCTCGCCTCAGCCGGAGTTCGGATCGCCGGGGCCACCGAGGTCCTCCTCCTCACCCGAGTCCGGCGCCACACCGGCGAGCTGGATGTCGTAGAAGAGACCCGTGCTCTAAGGGAGTTGATCGACGAGGGGCCGCTCTCCTACGACTTCCTCCTCGACCGTCACCTCGCCCCGCACCGCACGGCCTACGCCCGTGTCACTCTCGACCTGCACGCCGACGACGCCGAACGCGCTCTCCCGGGCACCGAGTTGCTGAAGCGCACCCGCAGCCCTGCCCTCCTCGAACGGCTCTTCGCCGCCGGTCGGTACCACCTCCTCTCCTCCAGCGGACTGCTCCCGCCCCGGCTCACCGGACTGTGGACCGGCGACTGGAACACGGCCTGGTCAGGGGCGTTCACCAACGACGCGAACCTCAACCTCCAGACCGCCTCCGCCGTGAGTGCCGCCCTCCCCGAAGTCACCGACGCTCTGGATTCCCTGATCCACCGTCAACTCGGCGACTGGCGGGAGAACGCCCGTGCCGTCTTCGGCGCCCGGGGTGTCGTCGCGCCCGCGCACAGCGACGGGGAGTCCGGGCTGTCCTACCACTTCAGCCGTGAGTACCCGCTGCACCTGTGGACCGCGGGCGCGGACTGGCTGCTCAAGCCGCTCGTCGACCACGATGAGACGCGCGGCGCGCGCGATCCGCGTACCGCCTCCGCACTTGCCGAAGTCGCCCTGTTCTACGAGGACTTCCTCACCCGCAGCGACCCCGAGGGCAACCTGGTCGTCGTCCCCTCCTACTCGCCCGAGAACCGGCCCGCGAACGCCAACGCCAGTTGGGGCGCGGTCAACGCGGCGATGGACCTCTCCGCAGCCCGGCACGCGCTCCACACGGCCGCCGCATACCACCCGGGCACCCCGGAGGCCCTCCGTTGGCGTGCCCTCGCCGACCGGATCCCGCCGCACCGTGTCAACGCGGACGGTGCCCTCGCCGAATGGGCATGGCCGGGGCTGGAGGACACCTACGACCACCGCCACCTCAGTCACCTCTACGGTGTCTGGCCCCTCGACGAGATCAACCCGTACGACACCCCGCAGCTCGCCGCAGCCGCGCACCGCGCTCTCCAACTCCGGGGCGCCGAGAACGACTCCGCGCACGGACACCTCCACCACGCGCTCGTCGCCGCCCGGCTCCGGGACAGTGAACGGGTCGCGCACGCCCTCGGCCAGGTCCTCGACGGCGACTTCTTCCACGCCTCGCTGATGAGCGCGCACTACCCGAACCGCGACGTCTACAACGCGGACGCCGCGCACGCCCTGCCCGGCGTGGTCGTCGAGGCGCTCGTGCAGTCCACCCCGGACCGGCTGGTCCTGCTGCCCGCGCTGCCGGCGGCGTATCCGCACGGTCAACTCACCGGCGTACGCACGAGGTTCGGGGCGGAGGTCGATCTGAGCTGGGCGCCCCATTCCGCCACGGCGCTGATCAGGCCGTCCCGTACCCACCGCGTCGAACTCCGGACTTCCTCCGGCACGGAGCCGCTCGACCTCGTCGCCGGAGAAGACCGCGTCCTCACCCTGGGGGCGCGGTAGCCACTCGCACCTCCCCCCACCCATGGAAGGGACACCATGGCAACACGCAAGCTGGGCCGTGCCATCACGGCCGTTCTCGCCCCCGCCCTCGCGCTCGGCGCCACCGTCGCCCTCGCCTCGGCCCCCGCCTCCGCCGCCGTCTGGAGCTCCTGCGACCAGTGGGGCACCACGACCCTGAACGGCTACACGCTCTACAACGACATCTGGGGCTCCGGCGCCGGCAGCCAGTGCATCTGGGCCAACTCCGGTACCAACTGGGGCGTCAACGCGAACCACCCCAACACCGGTGGCATCAAGGCCTACCCCAACGCCAAGAAGGTGATCAACAAGTCGATCACTTCGCTCGGTTCGCTGTCCAGCAGCTACAACGTCTCGGTCCCGTCGTCCGGCGCGTACAACACGTCGTACGACATCTGGGACACCAACTACGACTACGAGATCATGCTCTGGATGAACAAGACCGGCGCCGTCGGCCCGCTCGGCACCTCGCAGGGCACCCTCACGCTGGGCGGTCACACCTGGACCGTCTACAAGGGCAACAACGGCGCCAACGACGTGTTCTCGTTCGTACGCACCTCGAACTCCAGCTCCGGCACGGTCAACGTCCTGCCGATCCTCAAGTGGATCAAGGACACCAAGGGCTGGTTCGGCAACGTGACCATCGGGGACCTGCAGTTCGGCTTCGAGATCACGTCCTCGTCCGGCGGCCTGGCCTTTACCACCAACAGCGAGAGCGTCACCAGTAGTTGACCCACCCGGTACGACGGCACTCCGCTCAGCCGCCCGGTCCCCGCACTCCGCGAGGGCCGGGCGGCGCCACGACCAGTGCGGCGACCCAGCAGCCGAGGGCGGCCGGCGCGAGAGCGCCCACCGCCGGGTTGATGTATCCGGGGACCGTGTCGGAGACGAAGCTGCCGCCGTCCTTCGTCTTGCAGACGAACCGAAGCGGGACGAAGTCCACCGAGTAGCCGGTGACACTCAACACCCGTTCGTCGTACTGCCAGTTGGCCGTGCGACAGGGCCGCAGGGGAGCGGAGTCGGTGCCACCGTCCCCTACCTCCAGCAACGCGCCCATGAGGTTGAGCAGACCCCAGAGGTACAGGGCGAGAGCGACCAGGCCCGCCGCGCCGGCGAGCTTGCGTAAGACCATCGGAGGAGTCCAGCAGAACAAGATCGGCACGGCTGTGACGGAGGCCACAGTTCCGCGCAACGGAAGCGTCACGGCCTGGAGGGGAGGCCAACCTCCCCTCCAGGGACCGCTACTCCGCGACCGGCAACGTCGCCCCGTCCCGCAGGAACAGCGGAATCCGGTCCAGCGGGGCGTCGACCGTGACCGCCGTACCGCCCTCGTACGTCTCGCCCGTCCACGCGTCCGTCCACCACGCGCCCGCCGGGAGGTACGCCGTACGGACCGTGGCGCCCGCTGTCAGCACCGGGGCGACCAGCAGGTGCGGGCCGAAGAGGTACGCGTCGTCGACCGACCAGGTCGCCGGATCCGCCGGGAACTCCAGGAACAGCGGCCGCATCACCGGCAGCCCCTCCTCGTGCGCGGCGCGCATCACGTCCAGGACGTACGGCTTCAGGCGCTCGCGCAGCCGCAGGTACTTCTCCAGGATCGGGAGGGCCCGATCGCCGTACGACCAGACCTCGTTGGGGCCGCCGGTCATGTCGGGGCCCAGCGGCATGCCCGGGTCGCGGAAGCCGTGCAGGCGCATCAGCGGGGACAGCGCGCCGAACTGGAACCAGCGGACCATGACTTCCTGGTACGCCGGGTCGTCCGGGTCGCCGCCGTGGAAGCCGCCGATGTCCGTGTTCCACCAAGGGATGCCGGACAGCGCGGTGTTGAGCCCCGCGGCGATCTGGCGGCGCAGGGTCGGGAAGTCGGTGCCGATGTCGCCCGACCAGAGGGCGGCGCCGTGGCGCTGACTGCCCGCCCATGCCGAGCGGTTGAGGGTGATGATCTCGTCGTCCCCGGCGCCCGAGGCACGCAACCCCTCGGAGAACGTACGGGAGTTCTCGGCCGGGTAGAGGTTGCCGACCTCCAGGCCCGGGCCCGCCCAGTAGCGCAGGTTCTCCTGGAAGCCGGGCTTCAGCTCGGGCTCGCAGGCGTCCAGCCAGAAGGCCGTGATGCCGTACGGCACAAGGTAGTTGTCGCGGATCTTCGACCACAGGAACGCGCGGGCCTCGGGGTTCGTGGCGTCGTAGAAGGCCACCTGGACCGTGGACGCGACCCCCTTGTCCGGCCAGTCGGCGTGGGCCATCGGGCCGTACTGGGTGCCGATGAGGTAGCCGCGCTGTTCCAGTACCCCGTGGTTCTCGCTGAGCGGGGACACCGACGGCCAGACGCTCACCACCAACTTCACGCCCAGCTCGTCCAGTTCACGGACCATCGCCGCCGGGTCGGGCCACTCGGCCGGGTCGAACTTCCAGTCGCCCAGGTGCGTCCAGTGGAAGAAGTCGCAGACGATGGCGGAGAGGGGCAGTTCCCGGCGCTTGTACTCCCGTGCCACGGCGAGGAGTTCGGCCTGGGTGCGGTAGCGCAGCTTGCACTGCCAGAAGCCCGCCGCCCACTTGGGCAGCATCGGCGTACGGCCCGTCACCGCGCTGTAGCGGCGCTGGCCGTCGGCCGGGTCGCCCGCGGTGATCCAGTAGTCGATCTGCCGGGCCGAATCGGCAACCCAGCGCGTGCCGTTGCCGGCCAGTTCCACGCGGCCGATCGCCGGGTTGTTCCACAGCAGGGTGTAGCCGCGGCTGGAGACGAGCACGGGGATGCCGACCTCGGCGTTGCGCTGGACCAGGTCGAGTACCAGGCCCTTCTGGTCCAGCTTCCCGTGCTGGTGCTGGCCGAGGCCGTACAGCTTCTCGTCCTCGTACGCGGCGAAGCGCTGCTCCAGGCGGTGGTGGCCGTTGCCGACCGCCGTGTAGAGGCGCGAGCCGGGCCACCAGAAGTGGGCGCGGGCCTCGGCCAGAAGTTCGGTGGAGTCGTCGGTGCGCAGGAAGCGGATCAGGCCATCGGCGTCGACCTCGACGGTCAACTTGCCCACGGTCAGGGTCCCTTGACCGTCCTCGATCTTGACGGTGGCCTCGGTGAGCGGCGCCTCGTCCAGGAGCGCGCCCGGCAGCCCGTCGAGCAGCGGACCGCCGAGCCGGGCCCTGACCCGTACCGCGTCCGGGCCCCACGGTTCGATCCGCAGGGTCTCCTGACGGCCGCTCCACTCCAGCGCGCCGTCCCGCTCACGGAAGGTGCCGACGGTGGGCGACGACTGCGCGAGGCTTACCGCACCCGCGCCCTGGCTGATCTGGTTTTCGGCAGGCTGATTCACGAGAGGGCTCCTGTGAGGAGAGCAGACGGAGGAGTGCGGACAGAGGTGTGCGGGCAGACGAGTGCGCGGACATGGCGGTGCCCTGGCGGCGGCACAGGGGTGGTGCTCTGAGGTCGGAAGGGTCAGGACGCGGCGGGTGCCGGCCCCGTACTCGCCCGCACCGTCAACTCCGGTGCGATCAGCACGACTTCGTCACTGCCGCGGCCATCCAGCTTGGCCACCAGGTGCTCCACGGCGTAACGGCCCATCTCCTGCGCGGGGATGGCGACGGACGTCAGCCGCACCGAGGCCTGGACGGCGACCTGGTCGGGGCAGACCGCGACCACCGACACGTCCTCCGGCACGGCCCGGCCCTGCTGGCGCAGCAGGGCGAGCAGCGGCTCGACCGCCGACTCGTTCTGCACGACGAAGCCCGTGGTGCCGGGGCGTTCGTCGAAGATCCGGGCCAGGGTCATCGTCATCGCGTCGTACCCGCCCTCGCACGGACGGTGCAGCACCCGCAGGCCCAACTCCCTTGCCCGGGACCGGAGTCCGTCGAGGGTGCGCTCGGCGAAACCGGTGTGCCGCTCGTAGACGGCGGGCGCCTCGCCGATGACAGCGATGTCCTGGTGGCCCAGCTTGGCGAGATGCTCGACGCACAGCGCGCCGGTCGCCCCGAAGTCGAGGTCCACGCAGGTCAGTCCGGTGGTGTCGGCGGGCAGCCCGATCAGCACGGACGGCTGGTCGGTGCCGCGCAGTAACGGCAGCCGCTCGTCGTCGAGTTCGACGTCCATCAGGATCATCGCGTCGGCGAGTCCGCTGCCGGTGACCCGGCGCACCGCGTCGGGACCCTCCTCGCCGGTGAGCAGCAGCACGTCGTAGCCGTGCAGGCGGGCGGTGGTCGCCACGGCGATGGCGATCTCCATCATCACCGGCACGTACATGTCCGTGCGCAGCGGCACCATCAGCGCGATGATGTTCGACCTGCTGCTGGCCAGGGCGCGGGCGCCCGCGTTCGGGTGGTAGCCCAGCTCGCGGATGCTCTGCTCGACCCGCTGCCGGGTGGCTCCGGAGATGGACCGCTTGCCGCTGAGGACATAGCTCACCGTGCTCGCCGAGACTCCGGCATGCTGGGCGACCTCGGCGAGGGTGACCATCCAGCTCTCCAAGCTTTGTGAAGCGCTTCGACAGTGCGCGTTGCTGACAAGGGCGAGTGAGGGTGGTTCGACATTAGCTTCAGGCGGTGTGGGTGTCCATAGGTTGTCGAAGCGCTTCGACACTTTCTCGAAACGCCGGGCTCGACTGTTCGGGAAACCCCGGCTCGGCGAGATTCCCCGCGCCGGGAAGGCAACCTCCGGGCGGGTCGGCGGCCACTGAGAGGTCGTAGCGGCCGCTGACGGGCCGTAGACGAACCGTCCCCCGGAAGGACCCCTGCATGCAACACCGCAGACCCCGCCTCTCGAAGAAGGCGAAGGTGCTCGCCGCCGCCTCGGTCGCGCTCACGGCCGTGGCCGGTGTCACCGTCGCCCAGGCGGGTGAGTCGAGCGAGAAGTGCACGGCCGACGACACCGTCACGCTCGGCAAGTACTACGTCAACAACAACCAGTGGGGGCGAGACAAGGCCACCGGCAGCCAGTGCGTGTGGGACAACTCCCGGTCGGGGTCCACCATTTCGTGGGGTACGTCCTTCGGCTGGGCCAACAACGGCAAGGGCACCGACGCCGATGTGAAGTCGTTCGCGAGTACCGTCCTCGGCTGGCACTGGGGCTGGAAGGTCGACAAGGCGACCACCGGGCTGCCGATCCGGGTCGGTGACCGGAAGAGCGTGAGGACCGGCTGGGACTTCTCGCTCAGTAGCAACCCCGGCACGCTCGACGTCGCGTACGACCTGTGGCTGCACTCCAAGAACACCGCCGACTGGGCCGACCAGCCCACCGACGAGATCATGATCTGGCTCGACCGGCAGGGCGGCGCGGGCCCGCTCGGCACCAAGTTCGGCAGCGTCAGTCTCGACGGCGCCATGTGGGACATCTACCAGGGGAACATCGGCTGGAACGTGTACTCCTTCGTCCGGCAGACCAACACCACCACGGCCACCCTGAACATCGACGACTTCACCCAGGCCCTGGTCCGGCGCAAGCTGCTGAGCGACGACAAGTACGTCTCCGGCATCGAGTCCGGCACCGAGGTCTTCAAGGGCTCCGGCCGCCTTGACACAAAGTCGTACTCCGTCGATATCGGCTGAACGGACGCGCGAGGGGTGGCCGCTTCGCGGTGGATCGGGTACATACGATCGGGTAGCACCCGTCGGTAACCGCCATGGTCCGAGGGCCCGATTCGCGGCGAGGTGAGCCTCATGTCCGCTCCATCCAGCAAACCCACCGTCACCGAGCGGGAAGCCCGGCAGGTGGCGGAAGCGGCCAGGGAACAGGACTGGCGCAAGCCCAGCTTCGCCAAGGAACTGTTCCTCGGTCGTTTCCGCCTCGACCTGATCCACCCCCACCCCCTTCCGGCCGACGAGGACGCCCGGCGCGGCGAGGAGTTCCTCGCGAAGCTGCGCGTCTTCTGCGAGACGCAGATCGACGCCGCCCTGATCGAACGCGAGGCGCGCATCCCCGACGAGGTCATCAGCGGCCTCAAGGAGATCGGCGCCCTCGGCATGAAGATCGACACCAAGTACGGCGGCCTCGGCCTCACCCAGGTGTACTACAACAAGGCGCTGGCCCTCGCGGGCTCCGCCTGCCCCGCGGTCGGCGTGCTGCTGTCGGCCCACCAGTCGATCGGCGTACCGCAGCCGCTGAAGCTGTTCGGCACGGACGAGCAGAAGGCGGAGTTCCTGCCCCGCTGCGCCCGCACCGACATCAGCGCCTTCCTGCTCACCGAACCGGACGTCGGCTCCGACCCGGCGCGGCTCGCGACCAGCGCGGTGCCGGACGGGGACGCGTACGTCCTCGATGGGGTGAAGCTCTGGACCACGAACGGCGTGATCGCCGACCTCCTGGTCGTGATGGCCAGGGTGCCGAAGAGCGAGGGCCACAAGGGCGGCATCACAGCCTTCGTCGTGGAGACCGACTCGCCCGGCATCACCGTCGAGAACCGCAATGCCTTCATGGGCCTGCGCGGCATCGAGAACGGCGTCACCCGCTTCCACCAGGTCAGGGTCCCGGCGGCCAACCGCATCGGCCCCGAGGGCGCGGGCCTGAAGATCGCGCTCACCACCCTCAACACCGGCCGCCTCTCGCTGCCCGCGTCCTGCGTCGCGGCCGGCAAGTGGTGCCTGAAGATCGCCCGCGAGTGGTCGGCGGCACGTGAGCAGTGGGGCAGGCCGATCGCCGAGCACGAGGCCGTGGGCGCGAAGATCTCCTTCATCGCGGCGACGACCTTCGCCCTGGAGGCCGTACTCGACCTGTCCTCGCAGATGGCGGACGAGGACCGCAACGACATCCGCATCGAGGGCGCGCTGGCCAAGCTCTTCTCCTCCGAGATGGGCTGGCTGATGGCCGACGAACTGGTCCAGATCCGCGGCGGCCGCGGCTTCGAGACCGCCGAGTCCCTCGCGGCCCGCGGCGAGCGGGCGGTCCCCGCCGAACAGGTCCTGCGCGACCTCCGTATCAACCGCATCTTCGAGGGCTCGACGGAGATCATGCACCTCCTGATCGCCCGCGAGGCCGTCGACGCCCACCTCAAGGTCGCCGGCGACCTCATCGACCCGGACAAGTCCCTGCAGGACAAGGCGAAGGCGGGCGCCAACGCGGGCGTCTTCTACGCCAAGTGGCTCCCGAAGCTGGTCGCGGGCAGCGGCCAACTCCCGGGCACCTACGGCGAGTTCCGCCACGACGTCGACCTCTCCCGGCACCTTCGCTACGTCGAACGCGGCGCGCGCAAACTCGCCCGCTCGACCTTCTACGCCATGTCCCGCTGGCAGGGCCGCATGGAGACCAAGCAGGGCTTCCTGGGCCGGATCGTCGACATCGGCGCCGAACTCTTCGCGATGAGCGCGGTCTGCGTACGGGCCGAACTCCTGCGCACCCAGGGCGATCACGGCCGCGAGGCCTACCAACTCGCCGACGCCTTCTGCGAACAGTCCCGCATCCGAGTCGAGGAACTCTTCGGCCGGCTGTGGACCAACACCGACGAGATCGACCACAAGGTGGTCAAGGGCGTCATGGGCGGCGCGTACACGTGGCTGGAGGAGGGCATCGTCGACCCGTCGGGCGACGGACCCTGGATCGCCGACACGACCCCGGGCCCGTCCAAGGCGGACAACCTCCACCGCCCGGTCAACTGACCCTCGTTCAGCAGTACTTGTCGCTCGGATTCCGCGTCGTCCACGAACAGGTGTCGATCTTGCTGCCGTTGGACTTCGTCAGCGTCGCCGTGTCCTTGGTGTTGTTCCAGACGTACCAGCCGCGGTTCTGGTACGTGTTCGACGCGGTGTCCGAGCCCGTGCCGGTGTGCACCTTGATGTACTTGCCGGCGCCGATCTTGATGTTCTTGAAGGTGTAGCGGTGGTTCGAGACGTCCTTCAGGACATAGCCCTTGAGTGAGATCGCCGACCTGCTGGTGTTCTTGATCTGCACCCACTCGGCGTTGAGGCTCGTGTTGGAGCCGTGGTCCGAACCCGGGCTGTCGAACCAGACGTGGTAGATCGTGACCCCGCCGGCGGCCTCGGCCGGGGTGCTGAGCAAGGTGCCGGTGAGTATCGCGGCGCCCGCGAGCGCGGGCAGGGCAGCGCGTATCCGCATGGAGAATCCCCCCAGGATGTCGTCCACTGGCCGGTCGTCCACCGGCGTAGGACTGAAGTGTTATCACAAGACCTTCACGCCGTATTCACAAAGGGGGATTTCCCTTCAATCACCGACGAGAGCTGATAAGCCACCCGCCCGAGGGAACCGCTGTCCACCCGGGCACCCGTTGCGGCAACAATGGAGGGATGAGCGACAGTCCAGCACCCCTCGCCGACCCACATCTCGTCTACGACCCCGTCGTGGGCGACGGTCCCAAGGCCCTGGTGATCCTCGGGTCCACCGGGTCCATCGGCACCCAGGCCATCGACCTGGTGCTGCGCAACCCGGACCGTTTCCGGGTCACCGCACTGTCCGCGAACGGCGGCCGGGTCGGGCTTCTCGCCGAGCAGGCGTACCAGTTGAGGGTGTCGGCGGTCGGGGTCGCCCGCGAGGACGTCGTACCGGCACTGCGCGAGGCGCTCGCCGCGCGGTACGGCGCGGGGGAGCCGCTCCCCGAGATCCTCGCCGGACCGGACGCGGCCACGCAGCTCGCCGCCTCCGACTGCCACACCGTGCTGAACGGCATCACCGGGTCCATCGGCCTCGCGCCCACCCTCGCCGCCCTGGAGGCGGGCCGCGTCCTCGCGCTCGCCAACAAGGAGTCGCTCATCGTCGGCGGCCCGCTGGTGAAGGCGCTCGCCAAGCCCGGCCAGATCATCCCGGTGGACTCCGAGCACGCGGCGCTCTTCCAGGCCCTCGCGGCCGGTACCCGCGCGGATGTCCGCAAGCTCGTCGTCACCGCGTCCGGCGGCCCCTTCCGCGGCCGTAGCAAAGCGGACCTGGGGCGGGTGACCGTGGAAGAGGCCCTCGCGCACCCCACCTGGGCGATGGGGCCGGTGATCACGATCAACTCCGCGACCCTGGTGAACAAGGGGCTCGAAGTGATCGAGGCGCACCTGCTGTACGACATTCCCTTCGATCGCATTGAGGTGGTCGTGCACCCGCAGTCGTATGTCCACTCGATGGTGGAATTCACGGACGGCTCGACACTCGCCCAGGCGACGCCCCCCGACATGGGCGGGCCCATCGCCATCGGCCTCGGCTGGCCCGAGCGGGTCCCGGACGCGGCGCCCGCGTTCGACTGGAGCAAGGCGTCGACGTGGGAGTTCTTCCCGCTCGACAACGACGCGTTCCCGTCGGTCGGCCTGGCCCGCCATGTGGGACAGCTCGCGGGCACGGCCCCGGCGGTGTTCAATGCGGCGAACGAGGAGTGCGTGGAGGCGTTCCGCGCGGGCGCGCTGCCGTTCAACGGAATCATGGAGACGGTGACACGGGTGGTCGAGGAACACGGGACACCGGCCACGGGAACTTCCCTGACCGTGCCGGACGTCCTCGAAGCGGAGACCTGGGCACGCGCCCGGGCCCGCGAACTGACAGCGCAGACGACCACGGCGAACGCGGAGGCGCGTGCATGACAGCCCTGATGATGATCCTCGGCATAGTCGTCTTCGCGGTCGGCCTGCTGGTCTCGATCGCCTGGCACGAGCTGGGGCATCTGTCCACGGCGAAGCTCTTCGGCATCCGGGTGCCCCAGTACATGGTGGGCTTCGGCCCGACCATCTGGTCCCGGCGGAAGGGCGACACCGAGTACGGGTTCAAGGCCATCCCGTTCGGCGGCTACATCCGCATGATCGGCATGTTCCCGCCAGGACCCGACGGCAGGATAGAGTCCCGCTCCACCTCGCCCTGGCGCAGCATGATCGAGGACGCCCGCTCGGCGGCCTTCGAGGAGCTGGAACCCGGCGACGAGTCCCGCCTGTTCTACACACGCAAGCCCTGGAAACGGGTCATCGTGATGTTCGCGGGCCCCTTCATGAACCTGATCCTCGCGGTGGCGCTCTTCCTCACCGTCCTGATGGGCTTCGGCATCTCGCAGCAGACCAACACGGTCAGCTCGGTCTCCGAGTGCGTCATCGCGCAGAGCCAGAACCGTGACACCTGCAAGAAGACGGACCCGGCCTCCCCGGCGGCGGCAGCGGGCCTGAAGGCGGGCGACAAGATCGTCTCGTTCAACGGTGCGAAGACGACCGACTGGAACAAGCTGTCCGACCTGATCCGCGCCACCCCCGGCAAGACGGTCCCGATCGTCGTCGAGCGCAAGGGCCAGGACCTCACCCTGCACGCGAAGATCGCGAGCAACCAGGTCGCCAAGAAGGACTCCAGCGGCCAGATCGTCCAGGGCCAGTACGTCACCGCCGGCTTCCTCGGGTTCAGCGCGGCCACCGGCATCGTCCGCCAGGACTTCGGCGACTCGCTCACCTGGATGGGAGACCGCATGGGCGAGGCCGTCGACTCCATCGCGGCCCTCCCCGGCAAGATCCCGGCCCTGTGGAACGCGGCCTTCGACGGCGCCCCCCGCCAGGCCGACTCCCCGATGGGCGTGGTCGGCGCGGCCCGCGTGGGCGGCGAGATCTTCACCCTGGACATCCCGCCCACCCAGCAACTGGCCATGGCCCTCATGCTGGTCGCCGGCTTCAACCTCTCGCTGTTCCTCTTCAACATGCTCCCGCTGCTCCCGCTCGACGGCGGGCATGTCGCGGGCGCCCTGTGGGAGGCGCTGCGACGGAACCTGGCGAAGGTGCTCAAGCGCCCGGACCCGGGCCCGTTCGACGTGGCGAAGCTGATGCCGGTGGCTTATGTGGTGGCCGGGATCTTCGTCTGCTTCACCTTGTTGGTGCTCGTGGCGGACGTGGTTAACCCGGTGAAAATCTCCTAGTCACTCCTGGTTCGCGGCGGCCTCGCATTCCTTGTGCGGGGCCGTCCTCCATTGAGTGGGTTTACCGGCGGGATGTGCCCGGGCCCGCACGGTTGACGTAATCTCGAACCCTGGAGCCCGTTGTTCCGGGACCGGGGCCTTGATCCACGACTTGGGGTTGCACAGCAGATGACTGCGATTTCTCTCGGCATTCCGTCCGTTCCGACCAGGCTCGCCGAGCGCCGCAAGAGCCGGCAGATCCAGGTCGGATCCGTGGCGGTCGGCGGCGACGCGCCGGTGTCCGTGCAGTCCATGACGACGACCCGTACGTCGGACATCGGCGCCACGCTCCAGCAGATCGCCGAACTCACCGCGTCCGGCTGCCAGATCGTCCGCGTGGCCTGCCCCACACAGGACGACGCCGACGCCCTCGCGACCATCGCCCGCAAGTCGCAGATCCCGGTCATCGCGGACATCCACTTCCAGCCGAAGTACGTCTTCGCCGCGATCGAGGCCGGCTGCGCCGCGGTCCGCGTGAACCCGGGCAACATCAAGCAGTTCGACGACAAGGTCAAGGAGATCGCGCGGGCCGCGAAGGACCACGGCACCCCGATCCGCATCGGCGTGAACGCGGGTTCGCTGGACAGCCGACTGCTGAAGAAGTACGGCAAGGCGACCCCCGAGGCACTGGCCGAGTCCGCCCTGTGGGAGGCGTCCCTCTTCGAGGAGCACGACTTCCGGGAGATCAAGATCTCGGTCAAGCACAACGACCCGGTCGTGATGGTCGAGGCGTACCGCCAGCTCGCCGCCCAGTGCGACTACCCGCTGCACCTCGGCGTCACCGAGGCGGGCCCGGCCTTCCAGGGCACGATCAAGTCGGCCGTGGCCTTCGGCGCCCTCCTCTCCCAGGGCATCGGCGCCGACATCCGCGTCTCCCTCTCCGCCCCGCCGGTCGAGGAGGTCAAGGTCGGCAACCAGATCCTGGAGTCCCTGAACCTCAGGCCCCGCCGCCTGGAGATCGTCTCCTGCCCCTCCTGCGGCCGCGCCCAGGTCGACGTCTACAAGCTGGCCGAGGAGGTCACGGCGGGCCTGGAGGGCATGGAGGTCCCGCTGCGCGTGGCCGTCATGGGCTGCGTGGTGAACGGCCCGGGCGAGGCCCGCGAGGCCGACCTCGGCGTCGCCTCCGGCAACGGTAAGGGCCAGATCTTCGTCAAGGGCGAGGTCATCAAGACCGTCCCCGAGTCGAAGATCGTGGAGACCCTCATCGAGGAAGCGATGAAGATCGCCGAACAGATGGAGGCGGACGGCGTCGCCTCCGGCGAGCCTTCGGTATCGATCGCGGGCTGAAAAGTTCTGTTGCGAGCTGAGGGTTCATGCCGGGCTGAAAAGTTCTGAGGCGAGCTGAAGGGTTCATGCCGGGCTGAAAAGTTCTGAGGCGAGCTGAAGGGTCCATGCCAGGCTGAAAAGTTCTGAGGCGGGCCGAAAGTTCCATGGCGGGGCTGAAGGTCTGCGGCGGACTGGAGGGTCCATGGCGGGCTGAAAAGTCTTGGGAGGGGCGTCACTTGTCAGCGCGGCCCGGCACCATCAGCCCGTCCGGCTTTTGAGCACGAGGCCGTCCAGGCCGACAGCGGGGGCCTGGGGGCGGCA
>NZ_JBHXME010000085.1:0-45244 GCF_042721125.1 Streptomyces sp. NPDC058469 | reverse complement strand
CCGCCGTACTCCCCCTCCGCGCCCGCATCTCGGTAAGGGCCGGCCTGGGAAACCTCGCAGCCGGCCTACGCCCACCCGCCACCGGCCACGACAACCCCCACTACTTCGACGACGCGGCCTGCGTCCGCGCCTGCGTCCTCGCCGTAGCCCACCCCGGCGACCCCCAACGCGCCGCCGCCCTCGCCGAGTTCGACGCCCACTACACCCAGGACGGCGACGGAGTCCACGGCGCCAGAGCCATGGCCGCGGCACTCTCCCTCGCCCTGGTCGGCGCGGACGTGGACGACTGCGTGGCAGCAGCCCTCGCCGAACTCCCCGAAGCCACAGAGATCGGCCGCAACACCCGCCACGCACTGAAGTTGGCCCAGGACAGCGACAACGCCTTCGCCCTGATCCCCCTCCTGGAACACCAGATCGTCGACCACGTCTACAGCTACGGAATCGCAGCCGCCGAAACCGTCCCGGTGGCCCTCGCCCTGGCGACAGCCGCCCGCGGCCGTATCGCCGAAGCGGTCCCCGCCGCAGCCTGCCTCTCCCGCGTCGCCGACTCCGCCCCGGCCCTGGCAGGCGCCCTCACCGGAGCACTGAGCGGCGGACAGGCGATCCCGTCGACCTGGCGTGACGCCTGCCGCACCCTCTCCGGCTGCGCACTCCCCCGCCTCACCGGCACGGACCTCGTAGAACTCGCCGAACTCCTGGAAGCCACACAACCGGCCCCGCCAGGAGGATGATTCGGTGCATGCCACCCAAAGAACTCAAAGACCCCAAAGAACTTAAACAAACCAGCCAAGCCGGAGCCGCAGAGACCAGCCTTGAGGAGAGGATCACCGGAGCCCTCGTGGGTGCCGCCGTCGGCGACGCCCTCGGCGGCCCCGTCGAGGGCTACTCCCGCGATCAGATCCTCGAACGCCACGCCGGTCGCGTCCACGGCATCGTCGGCCCCTGGAACGGCGACGCCTGGCGCACCGCCCGCCCCATCGCGCCGTACCACAAGGGCGACGGCCACGTCACCGACGACACCTTGATGACGCACGCACTGGTACGGGTCTACGCCCAGGTCCGCGACCACCTCGACGCGTACTCCGTCGCCGACCACCTCGTCCCCGACCTGATGACAAACCCGCGCTGGATCCCGGAGTTGGAGGCGGAGGCCATCCCCCTCCAGCGCGTCTTCCTCGCGGAGAAGTGGCTGGCGACCCGCCTCCACTACGGCCACGTCGACCCCCGCGAAGCCGGCGTGGGCAACATCGTCAACTGCGGTGCCGCGATGTACATGGCCCCGGTCGGCCTGGTCAACGCGGCCAATCCGGCGGGCGCTTACGCCGAGGCCCTCGACATCGCGAGCGCCCACCAGTCGTCGTACGGCAGGGAGGCGGCGGGCGTCTTCGCGGCAGCGGTGTCGGCAGCCTGCGTACCGGGCGCCACCCCGGACTCGGTGGTGACCGCCTGCCTCGCCCTGGCGAAGGACGGCACCCGCACCGCCATCGAGCAGGTCTGCGAAGTGGCCGCCCGTTACTCGGACTTCGAGTCGGCACTGGTTCCCCTCCGAGAGGCGGTCGCGCCGTACGACACGGTGGGCCCCGACTACCGCGCCCCTTCCCTGGACGCCCGCCGCCCCTCCCGCACGAAGGCGATCGAGGAACTCCCCGTCGCCCTGGGCATGTTGGTGGTCTCCGGCGGCGACTACCGCCACGCGGTGCTGGGTTCGGTGAACTACGGCCGGGACTGCGACTCGACCGCGACGATGGCCGGCGCGGTGGCCGGCGCCCTGGGCTCCCCGGTCCCGCAGGACTGGTCGAAGACGGTCGCCGAGGCCAGCCGCCTGGACCTGTGGGAACCGGCGACGACCCTCACCGCCGTCACCCGCGAACTCTTCGAACAGGACGTCCACCGACGCCGGGCCCACGAGGCCGCGTTCACCGAGATCGGAGGGCTGCGGTGCTCCGACTGACCTGGGTCCAGCCGGAGGACCTGCTCGGACACGAGCTGCGCCAGGCCGCCCAGGACGGACGCGAACCGTCGGCGATCGCAGCCCGGTGGCGAGCGGCGGGCGGCGCGGAGGCACCGGAACGGGCGGGCGCGTCCGCCCAACCGCCCACCCGCTACCTCCGGTTGCTCGCGGAAGACCTGCTGGACGAACTGGCGGACCTCCCCAGCAGGTTGGCGGACCAGGAGCCCACCGACCTCGCGCGCATCCGAGCCCTCTGCCCCAACTGGCCCACCCCACAAGCCACTTCCCCACCCCGCCCGGCCACCCTCCATGCCGCCTGGCTGGGCCGCGCCGTCGGCTGCCTCCTCGGCAAACCCGTCGAGAAGATCCCCCTCGACGGCATCCGCCAACTCGCCCGCGCCACCGGCAACTGGCCCCTCGACTCCTACTTCACCGCCCGTGGCGTCCCCGCCGAACTCCTCGCCACCCACCCCTGGAACCGCCGCTCCGCCCCCACCTCCCTCGCCGAGAACATCGACGGCATGCCCGAGGACGACGACCTCAACTACCCCCTGCTGAACCTCCTGTTGCTGCAACGCCACGGCAAGGACTTCACCACCGCCGACGTGGCGAAGCTCTGGCTCGACGAACTCCCCGCAGGCCGCACCTTCACCGCCGAACGCATCGCCTACCGCAACCTCCTCGCCGGCCTGGAACCCCCGCGAACGGCCCGCCACCGCAACCCGTTCCGCGAATGGATCGGCGCCCTGATCCGCGCCGACGTGCACGGCTGGACCAACCCCGGAAACCCCGCCGCAGCGGCCGAACAGGCCCACCGAGACGCCACCCTCACCCACACCGCCAACGGCGTCTACGCGGCGATGTTCACAGCGGCCACGATCGCCACCGCGACCACCGGCACCCACGACATCCACACCTGCCTGCGCACCGGACTCACCGTCGTCCCGCCCACCTCCCGACTCGCCAAGGCGATCCAACACGCCCTCCAACTGGCCAGGAGACACCGGGACTTCGACGACGTAGTGGACGAACTCCACGCCATCCACTCCCCCACCCACCACTGGGTCCACGCGATCCCCAACACCGCCCTGATCGCCGCCGCCCTCACCCACGCGGACGGCGACTTCACCGGCTCCGTCTGCCGCGCGGTGTCCGGCGGTTGGGACACCGACTCCAACGGAGCGACGGTCGGCAGCGTCGCCGCCCTGCTCGCGGGCACCCCCGCCGCGCTCCCCGACCGCTGGACGGCCCCGCTCAAGAACCGACTCGCCACCTCCGTAGGCGACTTCAACGGCATCGGCTTCGACACCCTCGCCCGGCTCACCCATCAGGAGACCGCCCGCCCATGACCCACATCGCCGTGCTCGGCAGCACGAACATGGACCTCGTCGCCTACGTCGAGAAGGCCCCGCAGCGCGGAGAGACCGTGACGGGACGGGAGTTCCGCACGATCCCCGGCGGCAAGGGCGCCAACCAGGCGATCGCCGCGGCCCATGCGGGCGCGACGAACGTCACGATCGTCGGCGCGGTCGGCAACGACGCCTACGGAGCCCAACTCCGTTCCACCTTCGAGCACTCCGGCGTCGACACCGACCATCTGCGCACCGTCGAGGGCCCGTCCGGCACCGCGCACATCGTCGTGGACGACGAGGGCGGCAACGCGATCGTCGTCATCCCGGCCGCCAACGGCACCGTCGACCACCTCGCCCCCGGCGACGAGGCCACGATCGCCACGGCCGACGCCCTGCTCCTCCAGTTGGAGATCCCGCTCGCGGCGGTCATCGCGGGCGCGGAGGCGGCCCGCCGCCACGGCGTCCGGACAATCCTCACGCCCTCGCCCGCGATTCCCCTGCCACCCGAACTCCTCGCCGCCGTCGACCTGTTGGTCCCCAACGAGCACGAGGCCACCGCCCTCACCGGCCGCACCGACCCGCGCGAGGCAGCGGCGTCCCTGCTCGACCAGGTGCCCGAGGTGATCGTCACCCTCGGTGCGGCGGGCAGTCTGTACGCGGCCCGGGACGCCGAGCCGTTCACCGTCCCCGCGCCCCGAGTGACCGCCGTGGACTCGACCGGCGCGGGCGACACCTTCGTCGGCTCACTGGCGGTGGCCCTCGCCGAGGGCCGCCCGATGCGGGACGCACTGGCCTGGGCGGCAGCGGCGGCAGCGCTGTCCGTGCAGCGGCCCGGGGCCACGGCCTCGATGCCGTACCGCGCGGAGATCGAGAAGCAGTACGCGTCATGACCGAGACGACCACAACTCCCCTGTCCGGCCTGCGTGTTCTCGATCTCGCGACGCTCTTCGCCGGTCCCCTCGCCGCCACCATGCTCGGCGACTTCGGCGCCGAGGTCATCAAGGTCGAGCACCCGACCAAGCCGGACCCGTCCCGGGGCCACGGCCCGTCGAAGGACGGCATCGGCCTGTGGTGGAAGCTGCTCGGCCGCAACAAGCGCACGATCACCCTCGACCTGTCGAAGCCGGGCGGGCGCGACACCCTCCTCCGGCTCGCCGCGACCGCCGACGTGATCATCGAGAACTTCCGCCCCGGCACCCTGGAGAAATGGGACCTCGGCTGGGCCGAACTCTCCGCCGCCAACCCGCGGTTGGTCCTCGCCCGGGTCACCGCCTTCGGCCAGTTCGGGCCCTACGCCCACCGCCCCGGCTTCGGCACCCTCGCCGAGGCGATGAGCGGCTTCGCCGCGATCACCGGCGAACCGGACGCGCCCCCGACCCTCCCGCCGTTCGGCCTCGCCGACTCGATCGCGGGCCTGGCGACGGCGTACGCCGTGATGACGGCCCTCTCCGCCCGCGACCGCACCGGCGAGGGCCAGGTCGTCGACATGGCGATCATCGAACCGATTCTCACCGCCCTCGGTCCCCAGCCCCTCTGGTACGACCAGCTCGGCCACGTCCAGCCGCGCACCGGCAACCGCTCCCAGAACAACGCCCCGCGCAACACCTACCGCACGGCGGACGGCAGTTGGGTCGCCGTCTCCACCTCGGCCCAGTCGATCGCCGAGCGCGTGATGCGTCTGGTCGGCCGCCCGGAACTGATCGACGAGCCATGGTTCGCCACGGGCGCGGACCGGGCCCGGCACGCCGACGTGCTGGACGCGGCGGTCGGCGACTGGATCGCGCAACGCACCCGCACAGAAGTCCTGGCCGCCTTCGAGAAGGCGGAGGCGGCGGTCGCTCCCATCCAGGACGTACGGGACGTCATGGCGGACCCCCAGTACCAGGCCCTCGACACGATCACCACCGTCGACGACCCCGAACTCGGCCCCCTCCGCATGCAGAACGTCCTCTTCCGCCTCTCCGCCACCCCCGGCGCCATCCGCTGGGCCGGCCGCCCCCACGGCGCCGACACGGACCGGGTCCTGACCGAACTCGGCCTGACCGACACCGAGTTGACCGCTCTCCGCCGCGAGGGCGCCCTGTGACCCCGCACCCCCTGACCTGGCTCTACGTCCCGGGCGACCGCCCCCCGATCGTGGCCAAGGCCCTCGCCGCCGGCGCCGACGTGGTCGTCGTCGACCTGGAGGACGCGGTCGCCCCGGACCGCAAGGACTACGCCCGCGCGGCCACCGCGGAACTCCTCTCGCAGCCCCGGCCCGAGGTCCCGGTCCACGTCCGCGTGAACGCCCTCGACACCCCCTGGGCGGCCGACGACCTCCGCACCCTCGCACCCCTCCCGGGCCTGTCCGGCCTACGGCTCCCGAAGGTGAGGTCCGTGGAGGACGTCGTAGCCGTAGCGGAAAGGGCCCGCGACCTCCCCCTGTACGCCCTCCTGGAGACGGCCCTCGGCATCGAGCGGGCCTTCTCGATCGCCGCCGCGCACCCCGCACTGCGCGGCATCGCGCTCGGCGAGGCGGATCTACGGGCCGACCTGGGCGTACGCGACGACGTCGGCCTCGACTGGTCCCGGTCGCGGGTGGTCGTCGCCGCCCGGGCCGCGGGTCTGGCCCCGCCGCCCCAGTCCGTCCACCCGGACATCCGCGATCTGGAGGGCCTTGCGGCCTCCTGCGCCCACGGCCGTGCCCTGGGTTTCCTCGGCCGCGCGGCGATCCACCCCCGTCAACTCCCGGTCATCGAGAGCGCGTTCCTCCCGACCGACCGCGAACTCGAACAGGCCGAGACCATCGTCAAGGCGGCCATGCGGGAGGAGGGCGCCCAGGCCCTGCCCGACGGCCGGTTCATCGACGCGGCGGTGGCGGCGGCGGCCCAACGGACACTGTCCCTGGCCCGCCGCACCTGACACGCGCTGAGGGCGCCCCGTGAGACACGGGGCGCCCTCAACGTCGTAGAAACCGGCCGTCAGCCCTTCTTCGCCGACTCGGCCTCGTCTTCCTTGACTTCTACTTCCTTCGCGTCTGCTTCTTCTGCTTCGGCGGTGACGTCGTCTTCCTTCGCCTCCGAGGCGTCGGACTCCGGCTCTTCCTTCTCCACCGGCTCGCTGTCACCGTCGGCTTCACCGGCGGGGCCATCCGCATCCGTGTCCGGCTCGACGATCTCTTCGCGGCCCGGGCGCTTCTTCGCCGAGATCACGAAGTAGAGCACCGCGAGCAGGAACACGATCATCGCGGTCCAGTCGTTCAACCGCAGGCCGAGGATGTGGTGGGCGTCGTCGACGCGCATGTACTCGATCCAGCCTCGGCCCACGCAGTACGCGGCGACGTACAGCGCGAACGCCCGGCCGTGGCCCAGCTTGAAGCGGCGGTCGGCCCAGATGACGAGGAAGCCGACGCCGACGCACCACAGGGACTCGTACAGGAACGTCGGGTGGTAGTAGCCCGGTACGCGGCCGTCCGTCGAGGACGTGATGTGCAGCGCCCAGGGGAGGTGCGTCTCGCGGCCGTACAGCTCCTGGTTGAACCAGTTGCCCCAGCGGCCGATGGCCTGGGCGAAGGCGATGCCGGGGGCAAGGGCGTCGGCCCAGGCGGGCAGCGGGATGCCACGGCGGCGGCAGCCGATCCACGCGCCCACCGCGCCGAGCGCGATCGCGCCCCAGATGCCGAGGCCGCCCTGCCACACCTTGAAGGCGTCCACCCAGTCGCGGCCCTCGCTGAAGTACAGCTCGTAGTCCGTGATCACGTGGTAGAGGCGGCCACCGACGAGGCCGAACGGCACGGCCCAGACAGCGATGTCGGCCACCGTCCCGACCTTGCCGCCGCGGGCGACCCAGCGTTTGTTGCCGAGCCAGACCGCGACGAAGACGCCGATGATGATGCAGAACGCGTAGCCGCGCAGCGGAATGGGGCCGAGGTGGTAGACCCCGTGCGACGGGCTGGGAATGTAGGCAAGTTCCATGGCAGGGTCGACGCTACCGTGCCGGACCGCGGCGGCGGCAAGCGGCCCGGCTACGGCTCCATAACGGGCCGGTATGAAACCCGGCCCGCCTGCTCACCCCTTGTTCGCCGCCTGGACCAGCTGCTTCAGCTTCGCCGGGGTCATCGTCTGGTCCGCGTAGATGTTCTTGCCGTCGAACAGGACGGTCGGGGTGCCGGTGAACCCGCCGGCCTGGAACGCGGCGGCCGACTTCACGACCCAGCTGTCGTGCGTACCGCTGTTGACGCACTTCTGGAAGGCGGGCGTGTCGAGCCCGCTGACCTTGCCCGCCAGCTCGATCAGCTTGGCGTTGCTCGCGTAGGCGTCGTCCGTCTCCTTGGGCTGGTTCTCGTACAGCACGTCGTGGAAGTCGCGGAACTTTCCGGCGTCCTGGGCGCAGGCCGCCGCGTTGGCCGCGCGCTTGGAGCCGCTGCCGCCGAGGTTGCCGTCGATGATCGTGACCAGGTGGTACTGCACCTTCAGCTGCCCGGAGTCGGTCAGCTCGTGGAGTGTCGAGCGGTACGCCGTCTCGAAGGCCTGGCAGGCCGGGCAGCGGAAGTCCTCCCACACTGTGAGCGTCGGTTTGGCGCTGTCCTTGCCGACCTGGATCGCCAGGCTGTCCTTGCCACTCGCCCCGGAGGGCGCCACGACCGGGCCCGCCTTCGTGCTGCCGCTGTCCTTGCCGGAGTTCGCGGCGAGGACGCCGACCACCGTCGCCAGACCCAGCACGCAGACGACGCTCGCGGCCACGATCAGCGTGCGCCGCCGCCTCTCCGCGGACTTCTGCTTCTCACGCTCGACCGCCAGCCGCTCGCGGGCGGTGCGCTTTCCGTCACGGTTCTTCTCGCTCACACCCCGCAGAACGAACCGGGGAGGCGCAGCGCGCCTCCCCGGTCCCAGGTCCACCCATACGAGGGACGGTTGTTCCTTTACGCCTGTGCGCTACGCCTGTCCGCGCACGCCCTTCGCCAGCTCGCCCGCGAGCACGCGGACCGCCTCGACGCCGGCCGCGTCGTCCGGCGCGTCCAGCATCCCCTTGACGAAGGCCGAGCCGACGATCACGCCGTCCGCGAAGCGGGCCACCTCGGCGGCCTGCCGGGCGTCGGACACCCCGAGCCCGACACACACGGGCGTGTCGGTGGTGGCCCGGGTGCGCTCGACGAGGTCCTGCGCCTGCGCGCCCACCGAGGCACGGGTGCCGGTGACGCCCATCAGTGAGGCGGCGTAGACGAAGCCGGTACCGACCTTGGTGATCTCGGCGAGGCGGGCGTCCTTGCTGCTGGGCGCGACCACGAAGACCGTGGCGAGCCCGTGCTTCTCGGCGTGCTCCCTCCACAGCCCCGCCTCCTGCACGGGCAGGTCGGGCAGGATGCACCCGGCGCCGCCCGCCTCGGCCAGTTCGGCGGTGAAGCGCTCGACGCCGTAGCGGTCGATCGGGTTCCAGTACGTCATGACGAGTACGGGCTTGCCGGTCGCCGCATGGGTCTCGCGGACCGTGCGCATCACGTCCGCGATCTTGACGCCGCCGCGCAGGGCGATGTCGTCGGCGGTCTGGATGACGGGACCGTCGAGGACGGGGTCGCTGTGGGGCAGGCCCACCTCGACGATGTCCGCGCCGCCGTCGAAGGCCGCCTTGATCGCCTCGATGCCGCCGTCCACGGTCGGGAACCCGGCCGGGAGGTAGGCGATGAGCGCGGCGCGTCCCTCGGCCTTCGCGGCGGCGAGGGTGTCGCCCAACAGCCGGATGTTGCCGCTCACTTGGCGTCCTCCTCGATCTCCGCGACGTCGGCCGCGTCAGCTGCGACGGTGGCGTCGGCGCTGGTGTCGTACAGGCCGAAGTACCGCGCGGCCGTGTCCATGTCCTTGTCGCCGCGCCCGGACAGGTTGACGACGATCAGCCCGTCCTTGCCCAGCTCCCTGCCGACCTCCAGCGCGCCGGCCAAAGCGTGGGCGCTCTCAATCGCCGGGATGATCCCCTCGGTGCGCGACAGCAGACGCAGGGCCTGCATCGCGGCGTCGTCGGTGATCGCGCGGTACTCGCCGCGGCCACTGTCCTTGAGGTAGGAGTGCTCGGGGCCGATGCCCGGGTAGTCCAGACCGGCCGAGATCGAGTACGGCTCGGTGATCTGGCCCTCCTCGTCCTGGAGGACGTAGGACCGGGAACCGTGCAGGATGCCGGGCTCGCCCGCGGTCAGCGTGGCCGCGTGCTCGCCCGTCTCCACGCCGTGTCCGGCGGGCTCGCAGCCGATGAGGCGTACGTCCGCGTCCGGGATGAAGGCGTGGAAGAGGCCGATGGCGTTCGAGCCGCCGCCGACACAGGCGATCGCCGCGTCGGGCAGGCGTCCGGCGCGCTCCAGGATCTGGCGGCGGGCCTCGACGCCGATCACACGATGGAAGTCGCGGACCATGGCGGGGAAGGGGTGCGGGCCCGCGACCGTACCGAAGAGGTAGTGCGTGCGGTCGACGTTGGCGACCCAGTCGCGGAACGCCTCGTTGATCGCGTCCTTCAGCGTACGGCTGCCGGACTTCACGGCGATGACCTCGGCGCCGAGCATGCGCATCCGGGCCACGTTCAGGGCCTGGCGCCGGGTGTCGATCTCGCCCATGTAGATGGTGCATTCGAGACCGAACAGCGCGCAGGCGGTGGCAGTGGCGACGCCGTGCTGGCCGGCGCCGGTCTCCGCGATGACCCTGGTCTTGCCCATGCGCTTGGTGAGCAGGGCCTGGCCGAGGACATTGTTGATCTTGTGGGAGCCGGTGTGGTTCAGGTCCTCGCGCTTGAGGAAGATCCGGGCGCCACCCGCTTCCGCGGCGAAACGGGGTACTTCAGTGAACGCGCTCGGCCGACCGGTGTAGTTGACGAGCAGGTCGTCCAGCTCGCGGGCGAACTCCGGGTCGTACTTGGCCTTTTCGTACTCTACGGCGACCTCGTCCACGGCGGCGACGAGGGCCTCCGGGATGAACTTGCCGCCGAACGCGCCGAAGTAGCCTTCGGGGCTGGGGACTTGACCGTCGGGGTCTGGGATGAAGAACTCGCTGGGCATGCGGAAACCTCACGGTGAGTGTTTGGAAAGACACTAAGCGCCGTGGGGGCGGGGGTTGTTCAGATGGCTGCGGGACCGTCGTGGCTGGTCGCGCAGTTCCCCGCGCCCCTAAAGACCTGCCATCGACGGCCGTTGACCTGCCCAGGTTCGTCTCCGATGACGTAACGCACCCTGCGGCCGTGCACCCTGCGTGCGGGGGCGCGGCAACCCCGGGGACGGCAGCCGCGCGCGAGGCGGGCGTGCCGGTCCATGGGGGTCAGGGTGAGTGTCATCGGGGATCAGCCTAGCGGGTGATCAGCCGCGGCCGTGTCGCAGTGCGGGGTGCTCCCCGGCCGCCACCAGATCCGACACCGCCGACTTCGGGTCGCGGCCGGTGACCAGGGACTCGCCCACCAGGACCGCGTCGGCCCCGGCGTTGGCGTAGGCGATGAGGTCGTGGGGGCCGCGGACGCCGGACTCGGCGATCTTGACGATGTGGGCCGGAATCTCGGGGGCGACGCGCTCGAAGGTGCCGCGGTCGACCTCAAGCGTCTTGAGGTTGCGGGCGTTGACGCCGATGATCTTCGCGCCGGCGTCGACCGCGCGGTCGACCTCGTCCTCGTCGTGGACCTCGACGATCGGCGTGAGGCCGATCGACTCGGCGCGCTCGATGAGGGACTCCAGGGCGGGCTGTTCCAGGGCCGCGACGATCAGCAGGACGAGGTCGGCGCCGTAGGCCCGGGCCTCCCAGAGCTGGTACGACGTGACGATGAAGTCCTTGCGCAGGACCGGGATGTCCACGCGGGCGCGGACGGCCTCCAGGTCGGCCAGGGAGCCGCCGAAGCGGCGCTGTTCGGTGAGGACGGAGATGACGGCGGCGCCGCCCGCCTCATAGTCGGCGGCGAGGGCCGCCGGGTCGGCGATCGCGGCCAGCGCGCCCTTGGAGGGGCTGGAGCGCTTGACCTCGCAGATGACCTTGACGCCGTCGCCGCGCAGGGCTGCGACCCCGTCCTTGGCCGCGGGAGCCTTCGCCGCGCGCTCCTTGAGCTCGTCGAGGCTGACGCGCGCCTGCCGTTCCGCCAGGTCGGCACGGACTCCGTCGATGATCTCGTCGAGCACACTCACGCGAGCGGCCCCCTTCCGGACGGTGAAAAGCAATGGTCACATCTGACCTTGATGATATCCGGAGGAAGGCGTAGGCCTCGCATCCGGTTGACGCCGGTCCCACTACCTGGACATCCACCGATTGATCAAGGATGTAGCCAGCCACCGAACGGCAGGTTCCGGACAACCGTGAAGACCAGCACCAACGCGCCCAGACCCCAGAGCTGGACCCTGCCGAGTTCGATCCGCGCGGGCCGGCCGCGCGCCGCACGGACCACCCAGACGGTCCATACGACCGTGAAGGCCAGATAGCCCACTACGGCGATCGCGTTGTCCTGGACCGCCGCCAGGAAGTCCCCGTGGATGAACTCGTGCGCGCTGCGCAGGCCGCCGCAACCGGGGCAGTACAGGCCCGTGAAGCGGTACAGGGGGCAGACGGGGTAGTGGCCGGGCTGGTTCGGGTCGACCGTGCCGACGTAGGCGAAGGCTCCGGCGACGGTAGCGAGAACGGCCGCGGGCACGGCGACGCGGTTGAGCACGGAGGCGGTACCCGGGGCGTGCGTCTTCGGCATGCTCTGGCTGTCGGCGTTCACGTCTCGCATTGTGCCCCCTGGCCCTTTCGTGCGGCACGCGCGCGTGAGGGGCGGCCCCCGGTGCCGGTGCACCAGGGCCGCCCCTCCACGAAGTGGTGGCCGGCTGACAGCTACGGCTCAGCTGTCGGCGTGCGCCGTCTTGCCGAGCAGCTCGGTCAGGTCCTGGGGACGGTCCTTGGGCATGCCCATTCCCATCGCGCTCATGACCCAGCCGACGACACCGCCGACGACCGCGATCGCCATACCGGCCCAGAAGCCGATCGGCTGCGCCATCACCATGAAGGCGCCCGCGACCAGGAAACCGACGAAGACGATGGTTGTACCGGTCCAGGCGGCCAAAGTGTGACCGTGGCTGTTGCCCGCCATGACGTGCTCCTCGTTGCTGTGTGCGTGTGTGAGCAGACGCTCGCGGTTCATTGTTCCGCACGCGCGCGGGTGCGGTGCTTCGGGGTGGCCCCGCGCGCGGCGCGCGAAGTGGGCCCGGGGGTGTCCGCTGCGGTTCGGGAGCGCCCCCGAAGGGGCGCGGGGAACTGCGCGCCCAGCCACGACGACGGCGCAGCCAACCGACGACGGACGCTTCCTCGCCCCTCCAGCGGAGCGCTACGCGCCGGTGGGGTCCTCGCCGCGGTCAAGGGCCTTCCAGACGTCCTCGGGGCGGTCGGGGTCCACCACAGGAGTCCGCCGGGGGCGAGGCGTGCCGTTGCGTTCGTAGCGGCCGGACATGGCGGGCCAGCGGCGGCCGTAGAGGAGGGCGAGGAGGCCGGCCAGCAGGATCAGTCCGCCGCCGACCGCGGCGACGTAGGGCCAGGCGGTGTGGTCGAAGGCGTGCACGACGGACGAGGTGTCGCCGGAGGCCTGGGCGGCCTTGTCGTCGAGCGCGGAGCTGTCGGTGGCGCCGAGGAGGGCGGCGGCGACGATGCCCGCGCCGGAGAGAGCGAGGAGGGCGGAGACCGCGAAGCGGCCCGCCCTGCGGACGGCGAAGACGGCGACGAGCGCGGCGAGGCCCACTATGGCGAGCGCCGCGGGTACACCCGTGACGTCGCTGCCCTTGACGGACAGCGGGAACGCGTCGCCGGCCACCGTCGCGGTCCCCATCGACCAGCGCTGACGGGTGGCCAGCAGCGCCACGGCCGCGCCGAGCGCACCGCTCAGCAGGGCCACGGCAAGGCTGCGGCGGCCGGCGCGCGCGGGGCCTTCGCCTTCGGAACGGGGGTGAGGAACAGCAGCAGTCACGTGGTCCACTATCGCTCGAACCCCGGGCGAACCGTCACCCGGGGTTCATATGACCCTCGTCCTATTGCCCGAGCCGGTTCGCCGTGTGCACGGCGCGGAGGACCGCCGCCGCCTTGTTGCGGCACTCCTGGTCCTCCAGCTCGGGGTCCGAGTCGGCGACGATGCCGGCGCCCGCCTGGACGTAGGCCGTGCCGTCGCGGAGCAGGGCCGTACGGATGGCGATGGCGGTGTCGGAGTCGCCCGCGAAGTCGAGGTAGCCGACGCAGCCGCCGTACAACCCCCTTCTGGATGGCTCCAGTTCGTCGATGATCTGCATCGCGCGGGGCTTGGGCGCACCCGAGAGAGTGCCGGCGGGGAAGCACGCCGTGAGGACGTCGAAGGCGGTACGGCCCGGCGCCACGCGGCCGGTCACCGTCGAGACGATGTGCATCACGTGGGAGTACCGCTCGACGGACATGAAGTCGACGACCTCGACCGAGCCGGGCTCGCAGACCCTGCCCAAATCGTTACGGCCGAGGTCGACCAGCATGAGGTGTTCGGCGCGTTCCTTGGGGTCGGCGAGGAGTTCGTCGGCGAGGGCCTGGTCCTCCTGCGGGGTCGCGCCGCGGTGCCGGGTGCCGGCGATGGGGTGGACCATCGCGCGGCCGTCCTCGACCTTGACGAGGGCCTCCGGGGAGGAGCCGACGACGTCGAAGCCGTCGAAGCGGAACAGGTACATGTACGGGGACGGGTTGGTCGCCCGCAGCACCCGGTACACGTCCAACGCGCTTGCCGTGCACGGTGTTTCGAAGCGCTGGGAGGGGACGACCTGGAAGGCCTCGCCCGCGCGGATGCGCTCCTTGATGTCCTCGACGGCCTCCTTGAAGTCGGGGCCGCCCCACAGCGCGGTGTACTCGGGGAGCTCGGAGGGCGGGAGCTGGGCGGGCGGCTGGGCCACCGCGCGGGAGAGGTCCGCCTCCATGGCGTCGAGGCGGGCGGTCGCGTCCGCGTACGCCTCGTCGACACCGGTGTCGAGGTCGTTGTGGTTGATCGCGTTGGCGATCAGCAGGACCGAGCCCTCCCAGTGGTCCATCACGGCGAGGTCGCTGGTGAGGAGCATGGTCAGCTCGGGGAGCTTGAGGTCGTCGCGCTCGCCCGGGCCGATCTTCTCCAGGCGGCGGACGATGTCGTAGCCGAGATAGCCGACCATGCCGCCGGTGAAGGGCGGCAGGCCCTCCTGGTGGGGGGTGTGCAGGGTCTCGATGGTGGCGCGCAGGGCGACGAGCGGGTCGCCGTCCGCCGGGACGCCGACGGGCGGGGTGCCGAGCCAGTGGGCCTGCCCGTCGCGTGCGGTGAGAGTTGCTGCGCTGCGGACGCCGACGAACGAGTAACGGGACCAGGAGCGGCCGTTCTCCGCGGACTCCAGGAGGAAGGTGCCGGGGCGCTCCGCGGCCAGTTTGCGGTAGAGCGCGACCGGGGTGTCGCCGTCGGCGAGGAGCTTGCGGGTGACCGGAATGACGCGACGGTCGGTGGCCAGCTTGCGGAACGTCTCAAGGTCCATGGCGGCTGACCTTACTGATCCGAGGCGGGGGCGCCGGAATCGCCGCCCTCGCCGTCCTTGAGGAGCACGTCGGCGTCGAAACAGGTGCGGGCGCCGGTGTGGCAGGCGGCGCCGACCTGGTCGACCTTCACGAGGACCGTGTCGGCGTCGCAGTCCAGGGCGACCGACTTGACGTGCTGGAAGTGGCCGGAGGTGTCGCCCTTCACCCAGTACTCCTGGCGGCTGCGGGACCAGTACGTGCAGCGGCCGGTCGTCAGGGTGCGATGCAGCGCCTCGTCGTCCATCCAGCCGAGCATGAGCACCTCACCGGTGTCGTACTGCTGGGCGATGGCGGGGACGAGCCCGTCGGCGCTGCGCTTGAGGCGGGCGGCGATATCGGGATCGAGGCTGCTGCGTGAGGGCGTGCTGGTCATGGGTGCCATTGTGCCGCGCCCCACTGACAGCCCTGGCCGGGTGTCCACTGTGCGGACCCGGGACGCGGTCGTAGGCTGATGGTATGTCGACCTACGCCAAGCGTGAACGACTTCTTCTCGCCGATCTCCTGGAGACCGCGGGCCCGGACGCCCCGACTCTCTGCGAGGGGTGGCGAACCCGTGACCTCGCCGCGCACGTGGTGGTGCGCGAGCGCCGCGCCGACGCCGCCGGCGGCATCATGATCAAGCAGCTCGCGCCGCGTCTGGAGCGGGTGATGACGGAGTTCGCGGCGAAGCCGTACGAGGAGCTGATCCAGCTGATCCGTACGGGCCCGCCGCGCTTCTCGCCGTTCCAGCTCAAGCAGCTCGACGAGGCGTCCAACACGGTCGAGTTCTACGTCCACACGGAGGACGTACGGCGTGCCCAGGAGGAGTGGACGCCGCGCGAACTGGACCCGGTGTTCCAGGACGCCCTGTGGTCCCGCCTGGAGCGCATGGCCCGGCTGATGGGCCGCTCCGCGCCGACCGGGCTGGTGCTGCGCCGCCCCGACGGTCAGACGGCGGTCGCCCACAAGGGCGCACCGGTCGTGACGGTGACCGGTGAGCCCTCGGAGCTGCTGCTGTTCGCCCACGGCCGGCAGAGCGTGGCCAAGGTGGAACTGGACGGCGACGAGAACGCGATCGCCAAGCTCCAGGAGGCCAAGCAGCTGGGGATCTGACCGGGGATCCGAGGGATCAGCCCGGTAGTTCCGCGCGCCGCAGGTCCCGGACGCACAGCGCGATGGCCCCGCCCAGCCCGCAGACCACCGCGCTGACCACGAACACCGGGCCCGTGCCCCATGCCCCGATCGCGGCGGCCGACAGCGGCATGCTGAGCGGGGCGAAGCCGAGGCTGACCAGGCCGGAGACGGCGGTGACGCGGCCGAGGTAGGCGGGGTCGGCCTGGGTCTGCAGCAGGGCGCCGCACATCGCGCCGCTGAGTCCGGCGAGCAGCCCGATGAGCAGGGCGACACCGACCGCCGCGAGAACGCTCGGGACGAAGGCGAGGGCGCCGATCGCGACGGAGCCGGCGAGGATCGCGTATCCGGCGACCTGCCCGGCGTGCGGCAGCCGGCCCCGCACGGTCAGCAGCAGTGCCGCCGCCCCGGCGCCCGTTCCGAAGCCGGAGAGCACCCAGCCCATGCCCGACGCGCCCCACCCGCGCTCGTCCGCCAGCAGGGTCAGGCCCACGTTGAGCGGGCCCACGAAACCGAGGTCTCCGAGCGCGATGGCCAGCATCAGCGGGGCGAGGACACGGTGGCCGCGGATGTAGCGCAGGCCGTCGCCCAGGTCACCCAGAGGGGACGTCGGGTGGGCGCCTGCCTTGTCGTCAGCGGGCAACTCCTGCATCCGTACGGAGATCAGCAGCGGCACCGACACCGCGATCAGCAGCCCGGCGAGCCCGAACGCCGCCGCCGCACCGCCGACCGCGACGCCAAGGCCGCCGAGCGGGGCCCCGACGACAAGGGCGAAGCGGATCGCCAGCCCCCGCATACCCTGCACGCGCGCGAGTTGGTCCCGGCTCGTCACGCGCGCGGGGAGTGCGCCCACCGCCGGCATGAACACCGCGTCCACCGTCCCGAACACCACGGCGAGCAGCGCCAGCGGCCACAGTCCCGGGCTCGTCAGGAAGAGCAGCGCGGCCACCGCCAGCACCGCCGCGCAGCGCACCGCGTCGCTCCCGATGACGACCCTGCGCGGCCCGAACCGGTCGGCGATCACTCCCCCGCCGAGCATCAGCAAGGCGCGCGGCACGGCGCTGATGGTCATCACGACGCCGGCCTGCGCGGGCGAGCCCTCCTGTACGGCCGCCCAGGACAGAGCGATGTAGTAGACGCTGTCCCCGACCATCGAGGAGGCGTACGCACCGAGCCAGCGCAGGACGTTTCCGTCGCGGTGGGCGGGGAGTCCGGGTGCCTCGGCCGGGGTTATGAGCGCGGTGGTCACGGGAGTTCGTCCTCTCAGGCGCGGAACGGGAAGCCGTACAGGTGGATGGCGACGTTCTCGCGGCCCTGGGTGTCCCCCGCCGCCTCGGCGGCCCGCCCCTTGGCCTGGTACTTGTTGACCAGCGTGTCCAACTCACCCTGGAGCGCGGCGAGTTCGGACGCGTTGAGGCGCGGGAGGTACTCACCCTCGAAGCCCGCCGAGCGCCACTCGTCGCTCCAGGACTCGGACTCGTCGAGGTGGCGCCGGTAGAGGTCGACGCGCTGCTCCAGCAGGATCCGGGTGAGCGCACCCTGGGCCGCGAGCTTCTCGGGGGCGTCCTTGACGTCCTCGTGCCGCACGGTCAGGCCCTCCGCGGACGGCCGCCACCAGCGCTCCCGGCCGTCCTCGCCCTGCCGCTCGGCCTCCTCGATGAGCCCGTGCTCGGCGAGCTTGCGCAGGTGGTAACTGACCAGCGATACGGCCTCGTCGACCTGGTCGGCGAGCTGCGAGGCGGTCGCGGTACGGGCCACGTGCAGTGCCCGGTACAGCTTGATGCGCAGCGGGTGCGCGAACGCCTTGAGCGTCCCCAGATCGGTGATGGCACGGGTCTCGTTCGAGGTCATGCAGTCAACGCTAGATACGAAAGGGAAGTTGCGCAATATATTTTGCGCAACTTTCCTTTTACATCCACCCGCAAGTAAGCCCCGACCATCAGGCAGCCGGGGCTTACAACGCCTCTACGGAAGTCACCGAACCGGCAGTCACCGAACCAGGTGACCCGCCTTCCTCAGCGCCTGCTTCACCTCGCCGATCCGCAGATCCCCGAAGTGAAAGACAGAAGCCGCCAGCACCGCGTCCGCCCCCGCCGCCACCGCCGGCGGAAAGTCCGCGAGCTTGCCCGCGCCCCCGGAGGCGATGACCGGCACGGTCACGTGCTTGCGTACCGCCGCGATCATCTCCAGGTCGTAGCCGTCCTTCGTGCCGTCCGCGTCCATCGAGTTGAGCAGGATCTCCCCCGCCCCCAACTCGGCCGCCCGGTGCGCCCATTCGACGGCGTCGAGGCCGGTGCCCTTGCGACCGCCGTGGGTGGTCACCTCGAACGAACCCGACTCCGTACGGCGCGCGTCCACGGACAGCACCAGCACCTGCCGTCCGAACCGCTCCGCGATCTCCCGGATCAGCTCCGGCCGGGCGATCGCCGCCGTGTTGACGCCGACCTTGTCCGCGCCCGCCCGCAGCAGCTTGTCCACGTCCTCGGCCGTGCGGACGCCGCCCCCGACCGTGAGCGGGATGAAGACCTGCTCGGCTGTGCGGCGGACCACGTCGTACGTCGTCTCGCGGTTGCCGGAGGACGCGGTGATGTCCAGGAAGGTCAACTCGTCGGCGCCCTCGGCGTCGTAGACCTTGGCCATCTCGACGGGGTCGCCCGCGTCGCGCAGGTTCTGGAAGTTGACACCCTTGACGACCCGGCCGTTGTCCACGTCCAGGCAGGGGATGACTCGTACGGCGAGGGTCATGACGAACCCTCCCCGCGCCGCGCCTCCGGGTCCCGGTACGCCTCCACCTCGACCTCGACGACCAGGCTCGGGTCGACGAAGCCGGACACGATGATCATGGACGCGGCGGGCCGGATCGCGTCGAACAGTTCCTTGTGTGCGCGGCCCACGTCCTCCACATCCCGGGCGTGGGTGATGTACATACGAGTGCGCACCACATCGGCGGGGCCGAGACCCAGCTGGTCCAGCGCCGAGAACGCGACGTTGAACGCGTTGACCGTCTGCTCGTAGGGACCGCCCCCGGCGATCTCGCCGTCCACTATCGACGTGCACCCGGAGACCAGCACCAGGCCGTTGGGCAGCTCCACCGCGCGGGAGTAGCCGAAGGCGTCCTCCCAGGGGGCGCCGGTCGACACGCGTCGTAGCTCGGTCACCGGGCCACCGCCTCCAAGGCCTCTTCCAGGGTGAACGCCTTCGCGTACAGGGCCTTCCCGACGATGGAGCCCTCGACACCGAGGGGTACCAGCTCGGAGATGGCGCGGAGGTCGTCGAGCGACGACACGCCACCGGAGGCCACGACCGGGCGGTCGGTCGCCGCGCAGACGTTGCGCAGCAGCTCCAGGTTGGGGCCCTGGAGGGTGCCGTCCTTGGCGATGTCGGTGACCACGTACCGGGCGCAGCCCTCGGAGTTGAGGCGGTCCAGCGTCTCGTAGAGGTCGCCGCCGTCGCGGGTCCAGCCGCGCCCGCGCAGGGTCGTGCCGCGTACGTCGAGACCGACCGCGATCTTGTCGCCGTGCTCGGCGATGACCTTGGCGACCCACTCCGGGGTCTCCAGCGCGGCGGTGCCGAGGTTCACCCGGGTGCAGCCGGTGGCGAGGGCGGCGGCGAGCGTGTCGTCGTCGCGGATGCCGCCGGACAGCTCGACCTTGATGTCCATGGCGCCGGCGACCTCGGCGATGAGCTTGCGGTTGTCGCCGGTGCCGAACGCGGCGTCCAGGTCGACGAGGTGCAGCCACTCGGCGCCGGAGCTCTGCCAGGCGAGGGCGGCCTCCAGGGGGGAGCCGTAGGAGGTCTCGGTCCCGGACTCGCCGTGCACGAGGCGGACGGCCTGGCCGTCGCGGACGTCCACGGCGGGGAGGAGTTCGAGCTTCGAAGGCATCAGAGGGTTCCGATCCAGTTGTTCAGCAGCTGCGCTCCGGCGTCGCCGGACTTCTCGGGGTGGAACTGCGTGGCCCACAGGGCGCCGTTCTCCACGGCGGCCACGAAGGGCTTGCCGTGGGTCGACCAGGTCACCAGGGGGGCGCGCATCGCCGGGTTCACGACTTCGAGGGACCAGTCGTGGACGGCGTAGGAGTGCACGAAGTAGAAGCGCGCGTCCGCGTCGAGGCCCGCGAAGAGCTGTGAGCCCGCCGGGGTGTCCACGGTGTTCCAGCCCATGTGGGGCACGATCTCGGCCTGCAAGGGCTCGACCGAACCGGGCCACTCGTCCAGGCCCTCGGTCTCCACGCCGTGCTCGATGCCGCGCGCGAACAGGATCTGCATGCCGACGCAGATGCCCATCACCGGGCGCCCACCTGCCAGCCGACGCCCGACGATCCAGTCGCCGCGCGCCTCCTTGAGGCCCCGCATGCAGGCGGCGAAGGCGCCGACGCCGGGCACCAGCAGCCCGTCCGCGTTCATGGCCTTGTCGTAGTCACGCGTTATCTCGACCTCGGCACCGGTGCGCGCGAGGGCACGCTCGGCGGAACGGACGTTCCCGAAGCCGTAGTCAAAAACAACTACCTTCTTGGACGCGTTCTTCGCTGCGCTCAATTCCACACCGCCAACCGCATGACCCCCGCGACCAGACACGTCGCGGCACCGATGGAGACCAGCACGATGAGGCTCGCCGGCATCTTCTGCTTGACGAAGGAGTAGACCCCGCCGAGGAAGAAGAGTCCGACGACGATCAGGAGGCTCGACAGGCCGGTCACAGCGCGCCCTTCGTGGAGGGGAGGATGCCGGCCGCGCGCGGGTCGCGCTCGGAGGCGTAGCGCAGGGCGCGGGCGAGGGCCTTGAACTGGCACTCCACGATGTGGTGCGCGTTGCGCCCGTACGGCACGTGCACGTGCAGCGCGATCTGGGCCTGGGCGACGAAGGACTCCAGGATGTGCCGGGTCATCGTCGTGTCGTACTCGCCGATCATCGGCGCCATGTTCTCGGGCTCGGTGTGCACGAGGTACGGGCGGCCGGACAGGTCGACGGTCACCTGCGCGAGGGACTCGTCCAGCGGGACCGTGCAGTTGCCGAAGCGGTAGATGCCGACCTTGTCGCCGAGCGCCTGCTTGAAGGCGGCGCCGAGCGCGAGGGCGGTGTCCTCGATGGTGTGGTGCGAGTCGATGTGCAGATCGCCCTCGGTCTTCACGGTGAGGTCGAACAGACCGTGCCGGCCGAGCTGGTCGAGCATGTGGTCGTAGAAGCCGACTCCTGTCGACACGTCGACCTTGCCGTGGCCGTCGAGATCGATCTCGACGAGGACCGACGTCTCCTTGGTCGCCCGCTCCACACGTCCTACGCGGTTCATGCGCTCTGCTCCTTCTTCAGTTCACGGACCGCGTCGAGGAACGCGTCGTTCTCTTCGGGGGTTCCGGCGGAGACCCGCAGCCACCCCGGGATGCCGTTGTCCCGGACCAGGACGCCCTGGTCGAGGATCTTCTGCCAGGCGGCGTGCGAGCCACCCTCACCGTCGAACCGCCCGAACTGCACGAAGTTCGCGTCGGACTCGACGACTTCACAGCCGAGGGCGCGCAACTCGCCCACCAGTCGGTCCCGTTCGCCCTTCAGCTGCTCCACGTACCCGAGCAGTGTGTCGGTGTGCTCCAGGGCGGCCAGCGCGGTCGCCTGGGTGACGGCCGACAAGTGGTAGGGCAGCCGTACGAGTTGCACGGCGTCGACGACGGCCGGGTGCGCGGCGAGATAGCCGAGCCGCAGGCCCGCCGCACCGAACGCCTTCGACATGGTCCGGGAGACGACGAGATTCGGCCGACCTTCGAGCAGCGGCAGCAGCGAGTCGCCGTGGCTGAACTCGATGTACGCCTCGTCGACGATCACCATCGACGGCTTGGCGGCCTGCGCCGCTTCGTACAGCGCGAGGACCGTCCCGGGCGGAACGGCGTTGCCCGTGGGGTTGTTGGGGGTCGTGATGAACACGACGTCGGGCTTGTTCTCGGCGATCCAGCGCTCGGCGGCGGCGAGATCGATCGTGAAGTCCTCGTTGCGCGGGCCGGAGATCCAGCCCGTCCCCGTGCCGCGCGCGATGAGCGCGTGCATCGAGTACGACGGCTCGAAGCCGATCGCGGTACGGCCGGGTCCGCCAAAGGTCTGGAGCAGTTGCTGGATGACCTCGTTGGAGCCGTTGGCCGCCCACACGTTCTCGACGCCGACCCGGTAACTCCCGGTCTTCGTGAGGTAGTTGGCCAGCTCGGTGCGCAACTCGACCGCGTCCCGGTCCGGGTAGCGGTTGAGATCGCGGGCGGCCTCGCGGACCCGCTCGGCGATCCGCTCGACCAGCGCCTCGGGCAGCGGATAGGGGTTCTCGTTGGTGTTCAGCCGTACGGGGACGTCCAACTGGGGCGCGCCGTAGGGGGACTTGCCGCGCAGCTCGTCCCGTACGGGAAGATCGTCGATTCCGAAGCTCACTTGCCGGGCACCTTCCAACCACGCGACATTTGTTCGTCTCCGACAAACCTCGCCTTGACCGCCGCGCCGTGCGCGGGCAGGTCCTCCGCCTCCGCCAGCGTCACCACGTGATGCGCCACGTCGGCCAGCGCGTCCTTCGTGTAGTCGACGATGTGGATGCCGCGCAGGAAGGACTGCACCGAGAGCCCGGAGGAGTGGCAGGCGCAACCCCCGGTCGGCAGCACGTGGTTGGAGCCGGCCGCGTAGTCGCCGAGGGAGACGGGCGCCCAGGGTCCGACGAAGATCGCGCCCGCGTTCCGCACCCGGTCGGCGACCGCGGCCGCGTCGGCCGTCTGGATCTCCAGGTGCTCGGCGCCGTACGCGTCGACGACCCGCAGACCCTCGTCGATGCCGTCGACGAGGACGATCGCGGACTGCTTGCCGGCCAGCGCCGGGACGATCCGGTCCTCGATGTGCTTGGTGGCCGCGACCTGCGGTTCCAGTTCCTTCTCGACCGCGTCCGCGAGCGTCACGGAGTCCGTGACCAGGACGGCCGCGGCGAGCGGGTCGTGCTCGGCCTGGCTGATCAGGTCGGCGGCGACGTGCACCGGGTCGGCGGTGTCGTCGGCGAGGACTGCGATCTCGGTGGGACCGGCCTCGGTGTCGATGCCGATCTTGCCGGTGAAGTAGCGCTTGGCGGCGGCGACCCAGATGTTGCCGGGCCCGGTGACCATGTTGGCCGGGGCGCAGGACTCGGTGCCGTGGGCGAACATCGCGACGGCGGTCGCGCCACCGGCGGCGTACACCTCGTCGACGCCGAGCAGCGCGCAGGCGGCGAGGATCGTCGGGTGCGGCAGGCCGTCGAACTCGGCCTGCGGCGGCGAGGCGAGCGCGATCGACGGGACGCCAGCCTCCTGGGCGGGCACCACGTTCATGATCACGGACGACGGGTAGACGGACCGCCCGCCGGGCGCGTACAGCCCCACCCGGTCCACCGGCACCCACTTCTCGGTGACCGTGCCGCCGGGCACGACCTGGGTGGTGTGCGTCGTACGGCGCTGCTCGCGGTGGACGAGCCGGGCGCGCCGGATGGACTCCTCCAGGGCCGCGCGCACCGCCGGGTCGAGGTGTTCCAGCGCGTCGCTGAGCGCCTGGGCCGGGACCCGTACCTGCTCCAGGCGGACGCCGTCGAACTTCTCGGCGAAGTCGATCAGCGCCGCGTCGCCCCGATGATGCACGGCCTCGCAGATCGGCCGCACCTTCTCCAGGGCGGCCGAGACGTCGAAGTCGGCTCGGGGCAGCAGGTCGCGCAGGGCGGGCCCTTCGGGGAGGGCGTCACCGCGCAGATCGATTCGGGAGATCACGGGGCCAATTCTCTCAGACTGAGATCGGGCACCGTTCGCGCGTATCAATGGCTGATACAGAACGTGGCCGGAACCCGGAAGATCCCCCTCACGTCTAGTGTTCCGGGCGTCACGGAGCGGGCATGAACAGCTGTGCGAAACCCGTGAGTAGTTGAGAGGGATGAAAGAGCAGTGACCGAGGGTGTCGGCATCCACGCGGGGGATGTGCCGGACGATGCGACCGCCGCCGAGGCCGGTATGTGGCAGGCCTTCCGCAACGGCAGCGTGTACGACCTGAGCAGCGGCGACAGTGTCGTCGACGATCCGCACGGCGGACATCCGTGGGGCCCGGAGCGGACCGTGCGGGCACGGTTCGTGTGCTGGCTGCTCCTCGACGGCCCACCCGCGCTGTCGGGCCGGGTGGCCTCCCTGAAACTCACCGGCGTGCAGATCAGCGGCGTGCTGGACCTGGCGGGCGGCACCGTCACGCCGTACGTCGAGCTGAAGGGCTGCCGTTTCGAGCGGGAGGTGCTGCTGCCGGAGGCCCGCTTCCAGACCGTACGGCTGGTGGACTGCTCGGTGCCGCGGCTGGAGGCGGCGCGGGTGCACACGGAGGGTGACCTGCATCTGCCGCGCTGCCGCTTCCACAACGGCGTCCGGCTGACCGACGCGCACATCGGCACCGATCTGCTGCTCAACCAGGCGATCGTCTACCGGGACCGCACGGGGCGTTCGATCGCCGCCGACGGCATGACCGTGGGCCAGGATCTGCAGGCCGAACTTCTGGAATCGCATGGCGAGTTGAGCCTGCGCAGCGCCAAGGTGGGCGTCTCGTTGAGCCTGCGCGGCGCCCGGCTGGCCAACCCGTACACCCGGCTCGCCCTGAACGCGCCGCAGCTGACCGTGGGCCGCACCCTGTACCTCACCCCGGCGGGCGTCGGTGGCCCGTGGCTGAGCGGCACGACCCCCGCGCGCGGGACCCGCATCCAGCGTTTCTCGTGCCAGGGCGGGGTGCGGCTGGACGACGGGCGGTTCGGGGACGCGGTGGACCTGGAGCGGGCCCGGTTCACCTTCACGGACGACCAGGAGCTGTCGCTGCTGCGCGTGCAGACGCCCGAGCTGCGCTTCCTCGGGGAGCAGCCGCGACGCGGCAAGGTGGTGCTGTCGGGGGCGCGGGTCGTCAACCTGATCGACGCGGCGGGCAGTTGGCCGAGCCCTGGCAACCTCCACATGGGCGGCTTCGTGTACGAGAACCTCGTACCGCAGGGCCCGTTCCCGCTGGACGTCCGTCTCGACTGGGTGGCGGCGGCGACCGCCGAGTACAACCCGGAGCCGTACGAGCGGCTCGCGACCGTGCTGCGCAACGCGGGTGAGGACGAGGACGCGCGCGAGGTGCTGCTCGCCAAGCAGCGCCGGCGCCGGGAGAGCCTGCCGGTCGCGGCCAAGGTGTGGGGGGTCGTGCAGGACTGGACGGTCGCCTACGGGTACCGGCCGGGCCGGGCGGCCGTATGGATGGCGGTGTTGTGGGCGGCGAGCTCGCTGGCCTTCGCGCACGCCGACCACGCTCCGGTGAACAGCACCGGGCATCCGCCGTGGAGCCCGGCCCTGTTCGCGCTGGACCTGCTGCTGCCGGTGATCGACCTGGGGCAGGCGGGCCAGTGGCAGCTGCACGGCGGCTGGCAGTGGCTGTCGGTGGCGCTGATCCTGCTGGGGTGGATCCTGGCCACCACGGTGGCGGCGGGCGCCACACGGCTGCTCAGACGCGGCTAGGACCCCTCTCGCCGGGGCCCGTGCACAGCACTCGAACAGTTGAGCAACAGTCACCTTTTGCCGGGGCTTGACCGGGGCTCGTACAACTTTCAGCCGGGTACTCAAACGGTCTGGCGCACTCCGGATCCACGGTCCTTCAATGGTCGACACCATGGCTCTGCTGCGCGCGTTCATCCGTACCGCCCGGATGGCAAGGAACACCTCGCGGCTCGCCGCCGGGCTGCCGGCCGACGACGAGGTCCTCCTCGACGCGCCCGACGACCGGCTCGGCCCCGCGCTGGTCGCGGCCGGGCGCGGCGAGTACGGCCCGGCCTCCGAGCTGCTGGCCGCAACGCGCGCGTCCGCCGAGTGGGAGGACCGCGACCGCCACACGCTCCGGCTCGCCGCGTTCGCCCGCTGCCGCCCCGAGTGGCTGGAGGCCTGGTGCGCCGCCGCCCCGCAGGACCCGGACGCGCTGCTGCTCACGGCTCAGCTGGCGATGGACCGCTGCTGGGAGTCGCCGGCCCGCGCCGAGCTGCTGCGCGAACTGAGCCCGCTGATCACGGCGGCGGCCGAGGCGGAGCCGCGCGACCCGGTGCCGTGGCGCGTCGCCCTCGACCGGGCGCGGGGCACGAACGCCGGGCACACCGAGTTCGAGCGGCTGTGGGGCGAGGCGGTCCGCCGTTCCCCGCACCACTACGGCTGCCATGTGGCCGCCCTCCGGTACCTGTCGGCGCCCTGCTGCGCGCAGTGGGGGGACAGACCCCACACCGCCCGCTGCTCCCACCGCGAGTGCTTCGACTTCGCCGAGCCGGCCGCGCAGGACGCCCTGCCGGGCTCGCTCGTCCAGGCGCTGCCGGTGCGCGCGGCCTTCGCCTGCCTGACCGACGGCTGCGGTCCTACGGTGCCCCGCGCCCGGCTGGACGCGGCGGCCGACCTGGCCATCGCCCTCTCGGCCACGTACGCGGCGGCCGACCCCTGGCCCGCCGAGGTCCGCAACCTCCTCACCTACGTACTCATCCGCCTCGAACGCTGGACGGACGCCTTGGACCAGCTGCGCCTGATCGGCCCGTACGCCACGTCCTTCCCGTGGGACCGGATCTCGGACGACCCGCTCGGCCAGTTCCTGGAAGTGCGCGACGGCGTACGGATAGCGGTGGCCTCGGAACTGCCGCTGGGCGGGCCGGTTCCGCCCGTTCTGCCGGCGATTCCGACGCAGCCGTGGGGCTTCGAGGACGCGCCACCGTATCCACGGAGTGAGCACGGCGGACGTGCCCGCTCCGGGGACCATTAGGCTTTTGCGCCGTGACCACCGTCCGGCTGCCGCTCTTCCCCCTGAACTCGGTTCTGTTCCCGGGGCTCGTGCTTCCTCTGAACATTTTCGAGGAGCGCTATCGCGCCATGATGCGCGATCTGCTCAAGACCCCTGAGGAGGAATCGCGCCGATTCGCCGTCGTGGCCATCCGCGACGGCCACGAGGTGGCATCGACCGCCCCGGGCATGCCCGACCAGACGGCCGTGCCCGAACGCGGGCCCACGGCCGGCTTCGGCCCCGACCCGCTCAAGGCCTTCCACTCGGTGGGCTGCGTCGCCGACGCGGCGACCATCCGGGAGCGCGCCGACGGCACCTTCGAGGTACTGGCGACGGGCACGACCCGCGTGCGGCTGCTCTCCGTGGACGCCTCGGGCCCGTTCCTGACGGCCGAGCTGGAGACACTGCACGAGGAGAAGGGCGACGAGGCCGGCGCGCTCGCGGAGGGCGTGCTACGCGCGTTCCGCCAGTACCAGAAGCGCCTCGCGGGCGCCCGCGAACGCACCCTGTCGACCGGCGAGGCCGAACTCCCGGACGAACCGGCCGTGGTCTCCTACCTGGTCGCCGCCGCGATGATGCTCGACACGGCGACGAAACAACGCCTCCTCCAGGCCCCCGACACCGCCTCCCGCCTGCGCGACGAACTGAAACTCCTCCGCTCCGAGACGGCCATCATCCGCAACCTGCCGTCCCTCCCCGCATCGGACCTGACCCGAGGCCCGACAAGCCTGAACTGAACCCGGAAACCAAACACTCCGATGGCGAAGAAGTCGAAACAGCAGCAGTCGGGCGGCACCCCGGCGACGGTCGCCCTGACGGCGGCCGGGGTGCCGTACGAACTCCACGCCTACGACCACGACCCCGCCCACCCCTCCTACGGCGAGGAGGCGGCCGAAGCGATGGGCGTCTCCCCGGACCGGGTCTTCAAGACCTTGGTGGCGGACGTGGACGGCGCCCTGACGGTCGCGGTCGTCCCGGTGGCAGGCCAGTTGGACCTGAAGGCACTCGCGTCGGCGGTGGGCGGCAAACGCGCGGCGATGGCCGACCCCACCCTCGCCGAACGCACCACGGGCTACGTCCGAGGCGGCATCTCCCCCTTGGGCCAACGCAAAAAACTCCGCACGGTCCTGGACGCCTCCGCCGCCGCCCACCCCACAATCTGCGTCTCGGCGGGCCGCCGCGGCCTGGAGGTCGAACTCTCCCCCGACCACCTGAAGACCCTCACGGATGCGGTACTGGCGCCCATCGGCCGTGCGTAACCCCTCGACGCGGACCCGGTCCTCGGTTAAGCACAAGAAACATGTCGAAGAAAACCAGGAAACGAAAGTGGCGCACCAGGAAGCACAGGGCCAACCACGGCCGCCGACCGGCGTAGACATTTCCGGCTCGCCGTCCGGTGTCTCTCGGGGGGGGCGAGACTTCCCAGCGAGAGGGCGTGACCTCTCGGCACCGGTCCGCAACATCCAGCCCGCCCGGCGTTTGAGGACGAGGCCCCTTCAGGGCCGATGGGGGTCTGGGGGCGCAGCCCCCGGGCGGGGTCGAAGGGGCGGCAGCCCCTGGGGATGGGACGGGTAGGGGCGGCGGGGGCGAAAACCCCTAAGCCGTCGGAGCCCCGTACCCGTCCTTGGGGACCGGCCCCTGCTGCAGATACACCGGCTCAGGATCCCGAGGCCCGAACAGCGCCGTCAGCCCCAGGTGAACGACCAGCGCGGCCACCGGCCAAGCCAGCAACGCCCCCTTCGCCCCCAACTTCAGCGGCGCGGAGAACGTAATCCCCTTACCCACAGCCTTGGCGTGCGCGAGCACATCCTTCGTGGGCCCGAACCACATCCCCAGCCGCCAGGCGAGGAACGAGGCGACCAGCCCACCCAAGGTCAGCGCAGCGACCAGCGGCACTCCCCCACGCCGCCGCAGCAGAAAGACGACAAGCGCGCTCACGACCCCGAAAGCCACGGCAAGCAGAGTGAACGTTCCGTCCACCCCCACCGCCTGCTCCCCTTCGGAGTCCTTGAGGTAGACGACCCAGCTCTTGTCGACCACGTCCCCGACCAGCGGCACATGCGGCGCCAGCCACCACCACAACACCCCGAGCAACACCCCACCGACCGCCGAGGCGACCGTGACGACCACGGCCTCGATCAGTTCGGTCTTCATCCCGGGCCCGTCCTGGCCGTAGGACGCGTCCTGCGGGGCGTGCATGGGATACCCGGCACCCGGGTTGCCCGGCGCGCCCGGAGTGTTCGGGTCACCCGGCGGCTGCCACGGATCGTGCGGGGACTGGTCACGCGGCGGCGGAGGCGGAGTCAGCGGTGCGGTCACTCTGCCATCGTGCCAGGCCCGGCTGTGCGGCGCGTCACCGGACGGCAGCCCGACGGTAGGCCCAGGCGGCGACGGCCAGCGAAACGACCCCGACCCCGGCGCATACGGCGAGGTCACCGAGGACGAGTGCCCAGTCCGGATGCGCCCCGAACGTCTGCGCGAACGCCTCCACGCCGTACGTCGAGGGCACCAGGTCCCGCAGGAACCGCACCGCCTCCGGCATCCGGTCGGCCGGCAGCACGCCAAGGAGCAGCGCCGCCGACATGCCCAACTGCCCGAGCAGCGTGGCGAGTTCGGGGCGCGGTGCAAGCAGCCCCAGGGCCGCCCCGAGCCCGGCGAGCGCGGCCCCGGCGAGCGGGATCACCGCCGCCAGGATCCAGATGTTCCCCATCGGCAGCCCGAACAGCACACACCCGAAGACGGCGGTGAGCGCGGTCCCCGGCACGGTGAAGGAGGCGTACGCCCCCGCCGCGCCCAGCACCACGGCCGCGGGCGGCACGGGCAGGGTGGCGTAGTGGTCGAGCCCGCCGCTGCCGCGCAGCTGCCCGAAGTACTGCGCGAGCAGGTTCAGCCCGACGTAGGCGACGACGAGCACGGACGAGCCGGCGACGACGAACTGGGCGTCGTGGCTCCCGCCGTCGACGACACCGCGCATCATGATCAGGATGCCGACCGACTGGAAGGTCGCCACGAACAGCAGCGGGATCCGCGCGACCCGCGCCCGGGACAGCTGGGCCCGGTACACGGCGGCCATGGAGGGCCACAGCCTGGCCCGCGGCCCCAGCTCGGCCGCGCCCGAGGCGGTGGCCTCCGGCACGGCCAGGGGACCACTCGGCAGAACATCGGCGGATACGACACTCACGTCGCGCTGCTCCTCTCGACGCCGGCAGTCGCCCTGTCCCATACGGATACGACGGCTCGTGTACTCATGCCTTCACCAGCCCCTGCGCGTTTCCGCCCAGTGCCAGATACACGTCCTCCAGGCTGGGCGTGGCCAGGGTGAAGTCGTCCAGGGCGGCGAACGCGGCCCCGCCGGTCACCGTGGCGACGGCCACCCGGGCCTCCTCGGGGGCCAGCCGCAGCGTCCAGCGGCGGCCTGACTCGACGGCCCGGTCCCGCAGCGCGGCGACCTCCGGGACGTCCAGCGGCGGCTTCTCCCGCCACACCAGCTCGACCCGCACCTCGCCCGCGACCTGTTCCTTGAGCCCGGCGGGGGTGTCGCAGGCGATGACCTTGCCCTGGTCCAGGACGGCGACCCGGTCGAGGACGGTCTCGGCCTCGATGACGTTGTGGGTGACAAGCAGCACGGTGCTCCCGCGCTCGGCCCGGCGCCGGTCGACGGCGGACCACACTGCCCTGCGCGCCACCGGATCCATCCCGGTGGTCGGCTCGTCGAGGACCAGCAGCGACCGCTCCCCGACCAGCGCGGCGGCCACACACGCCAGCCGCCGCTGCCCACCGGACAGCTTCTTGAGCGGCCGCCCGGCAACAGCCGTAAGCCCCAACTCGTCGAGTACGGCGTCCCGCTCGGCGCGTGCGTCGCGCAGGTCCAGGCCGCGCAGCCGGGCGGTCGTCTCGGCGGCCAGCGACACGGTCAGTTCGTCGAGCGCGGAGGACTCCTGGCCGAGGTAGGCGAGGATCCGCGCGGCCCGCTCCGGGTGGCGCACGATGTCGTGGCCGAGGATCTCGACGCTGCCGGCGTCGGGCCGCATGAGCCCGGTCAGCTGGCGTACGAGGGTGGACTTGCCGGCGCCGTTCGGCCCGAGCAGCCCGAAGATCTCACCCCGGCGGATGTCGAGGGTCACGTCGTCGGTGGCCCGTACCTCGGGGGTTCCCGGCGCACCGCGTCGGCCGCGCACCGCCGGATAGGTCTTGCTGAGCCCGCGCACCGCGCACACGACATCCCCACCGTGCCGAAGTGCCTGTCCCGCGCGCGTACTCACGGGACGAGACTACGGGGTCCGGGAGCCCTGCCCGCTCGCGGGTCGGTCGAGAACGGCACATCCGTCGGTAAAGACAATCCAGTCACAAGGCGGTTCGACAGCCGGACCGACCGCGTCCGCTCACTCCCCGGCGGGCGCGTGCTCCGCGGCGGTCCGTACGTCGATCTCGCGCCAGAAACCGGCCCGGATCGCGTACCGGTCGTGCTCGTCGATCTGGTCGTCCTTGTGGGCGAGGAGGCCGAACCGGGCGGCGTAGCGCAGCAGTTCGCCGTCGATGCGGTGCGGGACGCGCGGGTACATCCCGGACAGTTTCTGCAGGTGGCTGCCGTGGTCGCCGAGCCGGCCCATCCAGCGGCGGGCGAAGACCTGTCCCACCTCGTAGGGGTCGCCGCCGACCGTGGTGATGTCCTCCTCGCGGTCGGCCCAGCGCTGCTCGGCGGTGGTCAGCTGCGCCAGCGTCGGCATCGAGGCGACCTCGGGCGGCTCGGCGGCGCCGCCCGGCCGGTCGACCCACCCTTTGTCGGAGGACCAGCGCAGGGTCGCGCTCGCGGGCTGCTGTACGGGCTGGGCGGCACCGGGGGCCTTCAGGCTCGCCAGGTCCTTCGGGGTGGGCACGCCCTTGGGCGCGGGCACCCGCTCCTGTGCGCCGTTCTCCGAGCCGGCCTCCGCCGCCGCGTGCTCGCCCTCCTCGGCGGCCCGCTCGCGCGCCGCCCGCGGCGCGGACTCCGGCAGCGGCGCGGACAGGATCGCGGCGATCTCCGGCCGCGGCACGGGCGGCGGCGCACACACCCCACCGAGATCCTTCGCCCGTACGGCCTTGGTGATCCAGGTCCGGTCCAGCACCCGCCGCTCGTCGGCCTCGGCGACCAGGTCCTCGGACTGGTTGTAGTCCCCGTCCGCGGCCTGCACGGCCCACAGGTGTACGGCGACGCCGTGCTCCTTGGCGGCCATCATGCCCGGCAGCAGGTCCCCGTCGCCGGTGACGAGCACGACGTCGGAGCAGGCGCGGTTGCGGGCCAGCTCGGTCAGCTCGGCGTGCATGGCGGCGTCGACGCCCTTCTGCGCCCAGCGGCCGTCGCTGCGGGTCAGGGCGCCGAGGCGAACGGTGACACGGGGCATCACGCGCAGCCTGCGGTGCTCGGGCTGCGGGACGCGGTCGGGGGCGCCGTCGAACCAGTAGATGCGCAGCAGGGGCCGCTCGGTGTCGGACTCGGCTCGCTCGCGCAGACCCTGGATGAGGGCGGCGTGATCGACGGTGATGCGGGAACGCGAGGAATCTCCGGCGAGGAGACTGGCTGCGGCCCCCAGCAGATACCCGGCGTCCACCAGGACGATGCAGCGGTCCACGCGACTCACCCTCTTCCCGGTCGGTTTGCTTCGGGCTTGCTTCGAGTCTGCCCGACCGCACAAGGGTTAACGGCCCGAACTCGATCTTCGGCGTGGCGTTTCGGGGCTTCTCTCTCGCATCAACCATGTCACACACGGTAATTATCCGAAATGCGTTCTTCGTCAGCCTATGTGAATCTGGTCGCGGCCCTGGCCCCTAGTTCCCCCTCAGGAGGCAGATCCCCATGGCCAAGAACAAGCACCGTGACCGTAAGCAGCCGCAGTCCGAGCGCGCCGAGGAGCAGGCCAAGTCGTCCTCGATGCAGGACCAGGCCGAACAGCGCATATCCCAGGCGACTCCCAGCGACATGGCCCGCAAGGGCCGGGAGAAGCGCTTCGGCCACAACTGACCTCCGCATATCGGGTCGTTGAGACCCGTATCAGGTTGTTGAGACCCAGGCACACACCGAGGGGCGGCACCGGCGACGGGTGGGCCCCGCGGGCAAGTGTGTCGCGCACCCCGCCCGGCCGGCCCGGCCCCGCCGCACCGACAAAACGCCCAAAACGGCCGGGTCGGGCTTCACCCGGTGCTTGTCCAGGCGCAGGATCGTGGTCTTGGTCGGGCCCTGGAGCTTGATGCGGACCTCGCTGTCGCCCCGGTGGTGGCTGAGGATCTCACCGAGCCTGCTGACCATGGGCGGGGTGACCCTGGTCGCCGGGATGGTGAGGATCACGGGCGCGTTGGTGCCCGCGTTCGACAGGTCGGGGACCATCATCTCCATCGCGACGAGCCGCGGCACGTCCTCGCGCTTGTCGAGGCGACCCTTGACGAACACGATGGTGTCCTCGACGAGTTGGGTCGAGATGAGCTGGTAGGTCGCCGGGAAGAACATGCACTCGATCGAGCCCGCGAGGTCCTCGACGGTGGCGATCGCCCAGGCGTTGCCCTGCTTGGTCATCTTGCGCTGGAGGCCCGAGATGATGCCGCCGATGGTGACGACCGCGCCGTCGGAGTGCTCACCTCCGGTGAGCTGGGCGATGCCCGCGTCGGCCTTGTCGGACAGCACGTGCTCCAGGCCGAAGAGCGGGTGGTCGGAGACGTACAGACCGAGCATCTCCCGCTCCTGCGCGAGGAGATACGTCTTCTCCCACTCGTCGGTGGTGAACTCCACGTCGAGTCCGAAGCCGGGCTCGCTGGTGTCCTCCTCGCCCATGCCGCCGAAGAGGTCGAACTGCCCCTCGGCCTCCTTGCGCTTGACCGCCACCACGTTGTCGATCATCGGCTCGAAGTGCGCGGTGAGGCCCTTGCGGGTGTGCCCCAGGGTGTCGAACGCACCGGCCTTGATGAGGGATTCGGTGGTGCGCTTGTTGCAGGCGGCGGCCTCGACCTTGTCCAGGTAGTCGGGGAAGGAGCCGTACTTCCCCTTCGCCTTGCGGGACCTGATGATCGAGTCGACCACGTTCGTGCCGACGTTGCGCACGGCCTCCAGGCCGAAGAGGATCACGTCGTCGCCCTGGGCGGCGAAGTTGTGCACCGACTCGTTGACGTTCGGCGGGAGCACCTTGATCTTCATGCGCCGGCACTCGTTGAGGTAGATCGCGGACTTGTCCTTGTCGTCCTTGACCGAGGTGAGCAGCGCCGCCATGTACTCGGCCGGGTAGTTGGCCTTCAGGTAGGCGGTCCAGTACGACACCAGGCCGTACGCGGCGGAGTGCGCCTTGTTGAAGGCGTAGCCGGCGAAGGGGACCAGGACGTCCCACAGGCCCTGGATCGCCGCGTCGCTGTAGCCGTTCTTCTGGGCGCCGGCCTGGAAGATGGTGAAGTTCTTCGCCAGCTCGTCGGCCTTCTTCTTGCCCATCACTCGGCGCAGGATGTCGGCCTCGCCGAGCGAGTACCCGGCGACGATCTGCGCGGCCTTCTGCACCTGCTCCTGGTACACGATCAGGCCGTAGGTCACCGCGAGGACCTCCTCAAGGGGCTCCTCCAGCTCCTTGTGGATCGGCGTGATCTCCTGGCGGCCGTTCTTGCGCTCGGCGTAGTTGATGTGCGAGTTCATGCCCATCGGGCCGGGCCGGTACAGGGCGGAGACTGCGGAGATGTCCTCGAAGTTGTCGGGCTGCATCTGGCGCAGCAGCGAGCGCATCGGGCCGCCGTCGAACTGGAAGACGCCCAACGTGTCGCCGCGGCAGAGCAGTTCGAAGGTCTTGGGGTCGTCCAGCGGGAGGGCGAGCATCTCCAGGTCGATGCCCTTGTTGGACTTCACCATCTTGATGGCGTCGTCCATGATCGTGAGGTTGCGCAGGCCCAGGAAGTCCATCTTCAGCAGGCCGAGCGACTCGCACTGCGGGTAGTCCCACTGCGTGATGGTCACGCCGTCCGTGTGGCGCACCCACACCGGTGCGTGGTCGACGATGGGTTCGCTGGACATGATGACGCCGGCCGCGTGCACGCCCATCTGCCGGACCAGGCCCTCGACGCCCTTGGCGGTGTCGATGACCTTCTTGACGTCCGGCTCGTTCTCGTACATCCCGCGGATCTCGCCCGCCTCGCCGTAGCGGGGGTGCGAGGGGTTGGTGATGCCGTCGAGGTCGATGCCCTTGCCGAGGACGTCGGCGGGCATCGCCTTGGTGAGGCGGTCGCCCATCGCGTACGGGTAGCCCAGCACGCGCGCGGAGTCCTTGATGGCGTTCTTGGCCTTGATCTTGCCGTAGGTGCCGATCATGGCGACCTTGTCGGCGCCGTACTTCTCCGTCACGTACCGGATCACCTCGACGCGCCTGCGCTCGTCGAAGTCGATGTCGACGTCGGGCATGGAGACGCGCTCGGGGTTGAGGAACCGCTCGAAGATCAGGCCGTGCGGGATGGGGTCGAGGTCGGTGATGCCCATGGCGTACGCGACGATCGAACCGGCCGCGGAACCACGGCCCGGGCCCACCGCGATGCCGTTGTTCTTCGCCCACATGATGAAGTCGGCGACCACAAGGAAGTAGCCCGGGAACCCCATCTGGATGATGACGTCCATCTCGTAGTCCGCCTGCTTCTGGCGGTCGTCGGGGATGCCGCCCGGGAAGCGGCGCTCCATCCCGCGGCGGACCTCCTCCTTGAACCAGGTGATCTCGGTGTAGCCGTCCGGGATGTCGAACTTCGGCATGAGGTTCTTCGCCTCGAACATGCCCGAGGTGTCGATCTGTTCGGCGACCAGGAGGGTGTTGCGGCAGCCCTCCTGCCAGGCGTCCGAGGAGTCCACGGCGTACATCTCGTCGGTGGACTTCAGGTAGTAGCCGGTGCCGTCGAACCGGAAGCGGTCCGGGTCGGAGAGGTTCTTGCCGGTCTGGATGCAGAGCAGGGCGTCGTGCGCGACCGACTCGTGCGCGTACGTGTAGTGCGAGTCGTTGGTCACCAGGGGCGGGATGCCGAGCTTCTTGCCGATGTCCAACAGGCCGTCACGGACCCGGCGTTCAATCTCGATGCCGTGGTCCATCAGCTCCAGGAAGTAGCGGTCCTTGCCGAAGATGTCCTGGTACTCGGCGGCGGCCTTCAGTGCCTCTTCGGGCTGGCCCAGGCGCAGCCGGGTCTGGAGCTCGCCCGAGGGGCAGCCGGTGGAGGCGATGAGGCCCTCGGACCACTGGGAGATGGTCTCCTTGTCCATGCGCGGCCACTTCTGGAGCCAGCCCTCGGCGTACGCGTCCGAGGACAGCTTGAAGAGGTTGTGCAGGCCCGTGCTGTTGGCCGCCCAGATCGTCTTGTGGGTGTAACCACCGGAACCGGACACGTCGTCGCGCTTCTGGTGCGGCTGGCCCCACTGGATCTTGCGCTTGTTGCGCCGCGACTCGGGGGCGACGTACGCCTCGATGCCGATGATCGGCGTGACGCCCGCCTTCTTCGCCGTGTGGAAGAAGTCGTAGGCCCCGTGGAGGTTGCCGTGGTCGGACATCGCGATATGGGTCATGCCCATCTCGTTGCACGCGTCGAACATGTCCTTCAGCCGCGCGGCACCGTCCAGCAGCGAGTACTGGGTGTGGACGTGCAGGTGCGTGAACGGCGGCTTTGACACGGCTTGGCCTCCAGGGGAAACAGTCGACAACAGACAGCGGGCGGTCTGGGGGGACAGGACCGAATCCTATGCCTCGCGACTGACACAAGCGGGGCACTCCCACGTACCTTCGAGCGTTGGAAGGTGACGACAGACCCGTCACATGTCACGCACCACCCGTACCAGGAGGCACAGAGCGATGTCGGTTCCGCAGCTCAACGACGAGCACCGCGGCGAGGAGATCCTTGCCGTCTTCGACACCGCCTTCGGCGAGCTCCTGGCCGCCGACCCGGCCGCGTTCCGCGTGAAGTTCCGCAAGATGGCGGCCTCGGCGTTCGCGTTCTACCGGGGCACGGCGTGCCTCTTCTACCACGACCTCGACGCCGAGAAGCGGGGCGGCCCCTACCTGGACGACCGCACCTCGCGCGTGTGGATCCACGGCGACCTGCACGCCGAGAACTTCGGCACGTACATGGACTCGAACGGCCGCCTGGTCTTCAACGTCAACGACTTCGACGAGGCGTACGTCGGCCCGTTCACCTGGGACCTCAAGCGCTTCGCCGCCTCCGTGGCGCTCGTGGGGTACGCGAAGGCGCTGAGCGACGAGCAGATCACCGAGCTGGTGCAGGTCTACGCGGGCGCGTACCGCGAGCGGGTGCACGCGCTGGCGACCGGCGCGAAGAGCGACGAGGTACCGCCGTTCACGCTGGACACGGCCGACGGCCCGCTCCTGGGCGCGCTGCGCACCGCCCGCTCGCTGACCCGCTTCGAGCTGCTGGACTCGATGACCGAGATCCGCGACTTCGAGCGCCGGTTCGCGTCGGGCGGCGGCTCCATCGAGCTGGACGCGGCCACCCGCTACAAGGTCCTCGCGGCGTTCGACGGCTACCTGGAGACGCTTCCCGAGTCCTCCCTGGACCGCCCCGACTCCTACCGGGTCAAGGACGTCGTCGGCCGCCGGGGCATCGGCATCGGTTCGGCGGGACTGCCGTCGTACAACATCCTTCTGGAGGGCAACAGCGACGCCCTGGAGAACGATGTGGTGATCTACATCAAGCAGGCCCAGACGCCGGCCGTCTCGCGGCACATCACGGACGCGGCGATCCGGGACTACTTCCAGCACGAGGGTCACCGCACGGTGATCTCCCAGCGCGCCCTCCAGGCACACGCGGACCCGTGGCTCGGCTGGACCGAGCTGGGCGGGACCGGGCAGCTGGTCGCCGAGGTGTCGCCGTACGCGGTGGACCTGGACTGGAGCGACATCGACGACCCGGAGGAGATCGCCGCCGTCGTCGCGGACCTCGGGCGGGCCACGGCCACGATGCACGCGGCGGCCGACGACCAGTCCGGCGAGTCCCTGGTGCCCTTCTCCACCGAGCGGGCCATCGACGCGGCGATCGCGGCCGACGAGGACGGCTTCGCGGGCGTGCTCGTCGACTTCGCGCACAGCTACGGCACACGCGCGCGTGCCGACCACCAGACCTTCGTCGACCTGTTCCGCAACGGCCGGATTCCGGGTCTGTAACCATCCGTACGCTCACAGGAACCCTTTAGGGGTCCCCTACCGGAGCACATGACAGACTCACCTCCGCTATGGACATATCCGGGATCCAGCTCAGGGCCGTACGCGCGGCGCTGTTCACGGCACTGGTCGTGACGCTCAGCACCGCGTCGCACGTGCTGCTGTCCCGGGTTCCGCTTCCGCTCGGCACGGTGGCGGCGATCGCCGCCACCGTGTTCGTGCTCGCCTTCGCGCTGGCGGGCCGCGAGCGCGGCTTCGGCAGGATCGCCGTGCTGCTGATCCCGCTGGAACTGGCCGCCGACACGGTGTTCACCACCGGCCAGCACGCCTGCTACGGCAGGGCGGGCGGCCCGGTCGCCGGACCGCTGCGCGCGGTCGGCCTGGACGTGTTGTGCAGCGGCGGCGGCGTGGGCACCTCGCTGGCCCGGGTGACCGACGATCCCCATCAGGCGGCGGCGCTGCTCGCGCACACCGACGCCACCGCCGCCTGGCTGCTGCTCGGCGCGCACATCGGCGTCGGGCTCCTGGCCGCCGCCTATCTGCGCCGCGGCGAGCGCGCCGTGGCCGAACTGCTGCGCGCGGCAACGGCGGTGGGCTTCCGCCCGCTGCTCCTGGCCGCCGCCGCGGTGACGGGCCGGCGCACCGCGCCGGTCCGCCGGCTGCCGCGCGCCACGCACCGTACGGCCACCGCCCGTGAGCGGCTGCTGGTGCACTCCCTGGGACGGCGTGGACCGCCGTGCTCGGTCCTGCCCGCGGTCTGAACACCCCACAGGTACCTGAGCACACATAAGTCCCCCACACGTATTCCGCGTACGACGTGTACGCGTCCCATATGGAGATCACCAACATGAGCAAGCGGAACAGCGCGGCGGCGAAGACGCAGGCCCGTGAGCGGCTGCGCGCCGAGCGCGAGCGCCAGGCCAAGCGCGCCAAGGTCAAGCGGCAACTCATAGTCGCCGGTTCGGTCGTCGCCGTCCTCGCGATAGCCGGCGGCATCGGCTACGCCGTCGTACAGAACAACAAGCCCACCTACTGGGAGTCGGCGAAGGACGACAAGCTCGTCAAGCCGGCCAACACCACCGGCACCAACGGCACGACCCTCGTCCTCGGCAAGAGCACCGCCAAGAAGACCCTGGTCATGTACGAGGACCCGCGCTGCCCGATCTGCGCCCAGTTCGAGCAGACCGTCGGCACGACCGTGAAGAGCGACTGGGACGCCGGCAAGTTCAAGATCCAGTACGTCGGCGCCACGTTCATCGACAACAAGGACAACGGCCAGGGCTCCAAGAACGCGCTGAGCGCCATGGGTGCCGCGCTGAACGTCAGTCCCGAGGCGTTCCTCGAGTACAAGACCGCGCTCTACTCGACGAAGTACCACCCGGACGAGACGACCGACAAGTTCAAGGACGACTCGTACCTGATCAAGGTCGCGAACACCGTTCCCGCCCTGAAGAACAACGCGGCCTTCCAGAAGGCCGTGAAGGCCGGCACCTACGACAAGTGGGCGCTGGACATGTCCGCCACGTTCGACAAGAGCGGGGTGACCGGCACCCCGACCCTGAAGATGGACGGCAAGACGCTGACCGGCTCGGACGGCACGAACGCGCCGATGACGGTGGCCGACTTCACCACGGCGATCACGGCGGCCCTCAAGGCCTGAGCCTTCTTGTAAGAAGCGCGGTGGAAGAGCGGGCGAACTTTACGAGTTCGCCCGCTCTCGTTAATACCGGTCAGTAACCTAGTCGCTCGTGACCAGTCGATACAGACCACCCGAGGACGTCAACTCGCCCTCCCCACGCCGCCGTACGGTCGTCAAGGCCGCGGCCGCCACCGCCGTCCTGGCCGGCCCGCTCGCCGCCGCACTGCCCGCCCGGGCCGCGACCGGGGCACCCGCCTTCCTGCACGGGGTCGCCTCCGGGGACCCGCTCCCGGACGGCGTCCTGCTGTGGACCCGGGTGACGCCCACCGCCGAGGCGGTCCCCGGCTCCGGGCTCGGCCCGGACACCGAGGTGAGCTGGACCGTCGCCAGGGACAAGGCGTTCACGAACGTCGTCTCCAAGGGCTCCCTCACCGCGACCGCCGCCTCCGACCACACCGTCAAGGCCGACATCCGCGGCCTGGAACCGGCCACCGACTACTACTTCCGCTTCTCGGCCGGCGGCACCGAGTCCCCGGCGGCGCGCACCCGCACCGCGCCGGCGGCGGACGCGAACGTGTCCGGCCTGCGCTTCGGCGTCGTCACCTGTGCCAACTGGGAGGCCGGTTACTTCGCGTCGTACCGCCATCTCGCGGCCCGGAACGACCTCGACGCGTGGCTGCATCTCGGGGACTACGTCTACGAGTACAAGTCCGGCGAGTACGCGGCGCGCGGCACGGTCGTACGGCCGCACGCGCCCCTGAACGAGATCATCACGCTCGCCGACTACCGCACCCGGCACGGCAAGTACAAGACCGACCCGGACCTCCAGGCCCTGCACCTGAAGGCGCCGGTCGTCGCGATCTGGGACGACCACGAGTTCGCGGACAACGCCTGGTCGGGCGGCGCGGTCAACCACACCGAGGGCGCCGAGGGGACCTGGACGGCCCGTCAAGCCGCCGCGAAACAGGCGTACTTCGAGTGGATGCCGGTCCGCCCGGCGATCGCGGGCACCACCTACCGCCGCCTGCGCTTCGGCAGGCTCGCGGACCTCTCACTCCTCGACCTGCGCTCCTTCCGCTCGCAGCAGGCGAGTTCGGGCAGCGGTTCGGTCGACGACCCGGACCGTACGATAACGGGACGCGCCCAACTCGACTGGCTGAAGGCCGGGTTGAAGGCGTCGGACACCAAGTGGCGGCTGGTCGGCAACTCGGTGATGATCGCGCCGTTCGTCGTCGGCGCGCTCTCCGCCGACCTGTTGAAGCCGCTCGCCGAACTGCTGGGCCTGCCGCAGGAGGGGCTCGCCGTCAACACCGACCAGTGGGACGGCTACACCGACGACCGCCGTGAACTCCTCGCCCATCTGCGCTCGAACGCGATCGGCAACACGGTCTTCCTCACCGGCGACATCCACATGTCCTGGGCCAACGACGTGCCGGTGGACGCCGGGACGTACCCGCTGTCGCCGTCCGCGGCAACCGAGTTCGTGATCACCTCGGTGACCTCCGACAACCTCGACGACATCGTGAAGGTCCCCGAGGGCACGGTCTCCGCGCTCGCCGCACCGGTCATCCAGCTCGCCAACCGGCACGTCCACTGGGTCGACACGGACCGCCACGGTTACGGCGTCCTGGACATCACCGCCGACCGGGCGCAGATGGACTACTACGTCCTGTCCGACCGCACGTCGGCCACCGCGACCTCGTCCTGGGAGCGGTCGTACCGGACGCGGAGCGGCACGCAGAAGGTGGAGCGGGCGTACGACCCGGTGTAGCCGATCCCGTGTGACCGAAGGCTTGTGACTACAGGCTGTCGAGGAAGCCGAGCGCCACCCGCCAGGTGGCCTCGGCCGCCTCCTCGTCGTAGTCCGGGAGGCCGGGGTCGGTGTACAGGTGACCGGCTCCGGCGTACCGGTAGATCTCGACGTCGGCGCCGGCCCTGCCCATCTGGAGATACCAGGAGCTGAGCCAGTCGTCGGTCTCGAACTGGTCGGGCTCGGCGACGTGCAGTTGCACTGGCAGGTCATCAACGGAGGCGTTGGCCGCGATGTCCGAGGTGCCGTGCAGGAGGAGCAGTCCGCGGGCCTTCTCGTCGCCGAGGGCGAGGGTCTGCGCGACAGAGGCGCCGAGCGAGAAACCGGCGTAGACGAGGCCGCGGTCGAAGTAGGGGGCGGCGGCCAGCACGGCCCGCTTGAGCAGCTCGTCCTTGCCGATCCCGTCGTTGAAGGCCATGCCCTCCTCGACCGTCTCGAACGTGCTCCCCTCGAAGAGGTCCGGCGTCCACACCTCGTGGCCCGCCGCGCGCAGCCGCTCGGCGGCGTCGCGCACCGCCGGCCGGAGACCGTACGTCGAGTGGAAGAGCATGATGTTCATGAAGCCATCGTGCCAGTACGGTCGGACACATGGAGAACGTACTGCGCCCGCTGATCGTCATCGGCGGCTCCGTCGTCCTCACGCTGCTCATCGGCTGGGTCACCGACCTGCTGCTGCGCAAGGCGGACGCCCGGCACGACGACACCTCATTGTGGGGCCTGCTGCGCCGCGGCCGCGTGCCCTACCAGCTGGTGCTCTGCGCGGCCCTGCTCAGAGGCTCCTACGACCATGCGCAACTGCTGGAGGAGCACCGGGTCGGCATCGGCCAGACCCTGACCCTGGTGCTGATCGGCGCCACCGCCTGGCTGATGATCCGGATCGCGTCCGCGATCGTGGAGTCCTCGTACTCGCGCTACGCCCGCGCCTCCCACGACGCGGCCCGGGTCCGGCGGGTCAGGACCCAGGTGACGCTGATCACTCGGGTGGTGGCCGCGATCGTCGGTGTGGTGGCGGTCGCCTCGATGCTGCTGACGTTCCCGGCGATGCGCGCGGCCGGTGCCTCACTGCTGGCCTCGGCGGGCGTCCTCGGCATCGTCGCCGGTGTCGCCGCCCAGTCGACGCTCGCCAACCTCTTCGCGGGGCTGCAGATCGCCTTCGGCGACATGGTCCGCATCGGCGACACCGTGGTGGTGGACGGCGAGTGGGGCACGATCGAGGAGATCACCCTGACCTTCCTGACGGTACGCACCTGGGACGAGCGCCGGATCACCATGCCGGTGTCGTACTTCACGTCCAAACCGTTCGAGAACTGGTCCCGCGGCACCCCCCAGATGACCGGCATCGTCTACTTCCAGGTCGACCACTCGGCCCCGGTAGACGCGATGCGCGAGCAACTCCGCGAAATCCTCCGCGCCTGCCCCGCCTGGGACGGCCGCAGCTACGGCCTGGTCGTCACCGACACCACCCCGAACACCATGGAGGTCCGGGCCCTGGTCACGGCAAAGGACGCGGACGATATCTGGACGGTGAGGGTCACAGTCCGCGAACAGATGATCCGCTGGCTGTACGTGGAACACCCGTACGCCCTCCCCCGCGTCAACACGGCGGACGCGGCACCGATCCCGGGGGAGGATCCTTCGCCCAATGGGGGATCCAGCCGCCCGGCTCACGAACCTCCGGGGCCCAACCGGGGTTGAGGGCGGGGGCAGGGGCGGCGGAGCAACTCCGGGGCCTCAACGCTTGTGCTGGGCAGGGCTGTTGACCCGGTGGACCTGCGAAGCGACCGGGAACGGGCTGCTACCGAGGGACTCCTGCGACCTGAACGCCCGCGCCCGGCGACGCCGTTGACCTGGACGGCCGGCGAGACGACCGGGACCGGCTGCGGATCAGCAACACTGGGCGCCTCAACGCCCGCTTCCAGCACCGCTGTCAACCCGGCCGACCGGCGAGACGACCGGGACCCCGCGGCCGGCGAGACCAGCCGGTCCAAGGCCGCAGCACCCGCGCCGGGCGCCCCCACCCGCGAACGACAGAGCGCGAACCGGGGGCGAGTGACTCCGAGAGCTCAACGCCCGTACTGGGCAACGCCGTTGGTCTGGACGACCTGCGAGTTCACCTGCCCGGCGGCCGGAGAGACCGGCCGGTCCAAGGCCACAGCACCCGCGCCGGACGCCCCCACCCACGAACGACAGAGCACGAACCGTGGGCGAGTGACTCCGAGAGCTCAACGCCCGTACTGGGCAACACCGTTGGTCTGGACGACCTGCGAGTTCACCTGCCCGGCGGCCGGAGAGACCGGCCGGCCCAAGGCCACAGCACCCGCGCCAGACGCCCCCACCCACGAACGACAGAGCACGAACCGTGGGCGAGTGACTCCGAGAGCTCAACGCCCATACTGGGCAACGCCGTTGGTCTGGACGACCTGCGAGTTCACCTGCCCGGCGGCCGGAGAGACCGGCCGGCCCAAGGCCACAGCACCCGTTCAGGGCAGGCCCTCTCGCCCACGAACGACCGGTCCCGCACCGGGGCCAGACGGGGCCCCGAGCGTCTCAACGCACGTGCTCAGCACCGCGGTTAACCCGGCCGGCCAGCGAGCGAGACGACCAGAACCCGACGGCCGGCGAGACCAGCCGGTCCAAGGCCGCAGCACCCGCGCCGGGCGAGAACCCCTCCCTCACCCACGAACGACAAGACCCCGAGGCGGAGCCGGGCACCTCCGAGCACCTCAACGCCCGCGCTCAACCCTCCTGTTGACCTGAACGACCTGCGTGGTGACCGGGACCCGGCTGGGCAACTCCACACACCTCAACACCCAGGCTTGGCACCGCCATTGACCCGGACGACCCACGAAGCGACCAGAACCCGACCGCGGCCGAGCGACTCCGCCCTCCTCAACGCCCCCGCTCAGCCCCACCATTGACCTGAATCACCTGCGAGGTCACATGCCCCGCGGCCGGTGAGGCGAGCCAGTGCAGGGTCGCGGCGACGTCCCCAGGGGTACCGGCCCGCCCGGTCGACGTGTCGTTGATGAGCCGCTCGCGTCGGGCCTCCGCGATCGCGGGGCCGAAGAACTCCGTGTCCTCGATGTACCCGGGCGCGACCACGTTCACGGTGATGCCGCGTGGCCCGAGATCACGGGCCAGGTCATAGGCGTACGGGTGCAACGCGGCCTTGGCCCCGCCGTACGCGCCGCTCCCCGAACCCCGGTACGCGGCGATGGAACTGACGAACAGCACCCGCCCGCCCGGCTCCGCGAGCCGCGGCTTCAGCGCCTCGGTGAGCAGCGCGGCGCTCAGGGTGTTGATCCGGAAGTTGACGGTCCAGTCGTGCGCGACGCGGTCCAGCGGATCACTGCTCGCGCTCTCCGGTTCCAACGCCCCGGTACCGCCCGCACTGTGCACCAGCACATCCACGGTGCCGAACTCCTCGGCGACGAACTGCTCGACGCCCCGGACCACTTCGGGCTCGCTCAAGTCCCCGGCATACGTCAGCGCCCCCGGCACCGCGGCCTTCTCCAACACCTCGCGCCGCCGCCCGAGGAGCAACACCCGATCCCCGTCAGCCGCGAAGACCTGCGCCGCCGCGAGCCCAATTCCCGTACCGCCACCACTGATTACAACGTTGCGAGCCATAAATCCGAGCGTACAAAAAGCCGGGGGCGAACGCGAAGAACCGCACCCGCAGCCGCCAACGGCGCCGCACTCCCACGGCAGACGCCCCCCCCTCAACCGACGGCGAACGGACGGTGCGTGGGGAGGCCCTTCGACCCTCAGCCGCCAACGGCGCCGAGCCCCCACAACAAACGCCCACCCTCCAACCAACGGCGAACGGGCAGCGCGTGGAGAGGCCATTCGACCCTCAGCCGCCAACGGCGCCGAGCCCCCACAACAAACGTTCGCCTCCAGCCAACGGCGAACGGACGGTGCGTGGAGAGGCCCTTCGACCCTCAGC
>NZ_JBHXME010000084.1:0-45476 GCF_042721125.1 Streptomyces sp. NPDC058469 | reverse complement strand
CCGCCGAGCCCGCCACCGCTGGAGCGTGGCGGGCCGCGGCCCGGGGGTGGCGGGACGCGCCGTTCCCCGCGCCCCTTAAGCGCCGGCCGGGTTTCCAGGGGCGCGGGGAACTGCGCGCTCAGCCCCCACCGGGCCGGCACCACACCGCACAACCCGCACCACCGAAGCCGCACAACCCGCACCTCTTCAACGCAGGCCCGCTTTCGAAGGGGCGCGGGGAACTGCGCGACCAGCCCCCACCGGGCCGCACCACACAACACAACCCGAGCCACCCCGCATCCCGAACCACCCCGCACAACCGCACACCGCACCCCGAACCACCCCCAACACTCGCTGCACCTCTCAACGACGAGAAGAATGAGGCCAGTTCACATGCGCATCCGCAGAAGCGCCCTCCCCCTCATAGCCGGCGCCGCCACCCTCGCGCTGACCCTGTCCGCGTGCGGGCAGAGCGGTTCGGGCGGCAGCAAGGAGAAGGAGACCAGTGCCAAGGGCGGCACCATCGGCATCGCCATGCCGACCAAGTCGTCCGCGCGCTGGATCTCCGACGGCAACAACATGGTCAAGGACCTCAAGACCAAGGGCTACAAGACCAAGCTGGTCTACGGCGAGGACGACCCGGACACCCAGGTCTCCCAGATCGAGAACATGATCACCCAGGGCGTCAAGGGACTGATCATCGCGGCGATCGACAACAAGTCCCTGAACAACGTGCTCCAGGAAGCCGCCGCCGCGAAGATCCCGGTCATCGCCTACGACCGCCTCATCCTCGGCACCAAGAACGTCAACTACTACGCCTCGTTCGACAACACCAAGGTCGGTGTCCTCCAGGCCACTTACATCGTCCAGAAGCTCGGTCTGGACAGTGGCAAGAAGGGCCCGTTCAACATCGAGCTGTTCGCCGGCTCGAACGACGACAACAACACCAAGTACTTCTTCAACGGCGCGATGAGCGTGCTCCAGCCGTACATCGACAAGAAGGAACTGGTCGTCAAGTCCGGGCAGACCGCGCTGAACAAGGTCACCACCCTGCGCTGGGACGGCACCAAGGCGCAGAACCGCATGGAGGACATCCTCACCGGCTCCTACAAGAGCGGCCGGGTCGACGCGGTGCTGTCGCCCTACGACGGCATCTCCATCGGCGTCCTGTCCGCGCTGAAGTCGGACGGCTACGGCTCCTCCAGCAAGCCCCTGCCGGTCATCACCGGCCAGGACGCCGAGCTGGCCTCGGTGAAGTCGATCATCGCCGGTGAGCAGACGCAGACCGTCTACAAGGACACCCGCCAGCTCGCCAAGGTCGCGGACACCATGATCGACGACGTCCTCAACAAGAAGACGCCGCAGACCAACGACACCAAGACCTACGACAACGGCACCAAGGTCGTCCCCGCCTACCTGCTGCAGCCGGTGAGCGTCGACAAGACCAACTACGAGGACGTGCTGGTCAAGGGCGGCTACTACACGGATGCCCAACTCAAGTAATCCCGCCGCCCTTTGACCACTTCACTTGATTGGAAGGCACGACCATGGCGGGACCCGTCCTGGAAATGCGCTCGATCGTCAAGACCTTTCCCGGTGTCAAAGCGCTGTCGGACGTCACGTTGACGGTCCGTCAGGGCGAGGTCCACGCCATCTGCGGTGAGAACGGCGCCGGGAAGTCCACCTTGATGAAGGTGCTCTCCGGCGTCCATCCGCACGGCAGTTACGAGGGCGACATCCTCTTCGAAGGAGAGGAGTGCCGCTTCCGCGACATCCGGGCGAGCGAGCACCGCGGCATCGTCATCATCCACCAGGAGCTGGCGCTGGTGCCGTTCCTCTCCATCGCGGAGAACATCTTCCTCGGCAACGAGCACGCCTCGCGCGGGCTCATCAACTGGAACGAGACCCTGCGCCACGGCACCGAACTGCTGCGCCGGGTGGGCCTGAGCGACCACCCGGAGACCCGCGTCGCCGACATCGGCGTGGGCAAGCAGCAGCTCGTGGAGATCGCGAAGGCGCTGTCGAAGAAGGTGAAACTGCTCATCCTGGATGAGCCGACGGCGGCCCTGAACGACGAGGACAGCGGCAAACTCCTCGATCTCATCCTGGAGTTGAAGAAGCAGGGCATCACCTGCATCATCATCTCGCACAAGCTGAACGAGATCCGCAAGGTCGCCGACTCGGTGACGATCCTGCGCGACGGCCGCTCCATCGAGACGCTGGACGTGAAGGCGCCGGAGACGACCGAGGAGCGGATCATCTCCGGCATGGTCGGCCGCGACCTCGACCACCGCTTCCCCGAGCGCACCCCGCACGAGGGCGAGGCGGAGGCGGCGCCCGCCCTGGAGATCCGCGGCTGGACCGTGTTTCACCCGATCGACCAGCAGCGCAAGGTAGTTGACGATGTCTCGATAAATGTGCGCAGGGGCGAGATCGTCGGCATCGCCGGACTCATGGGCGCCGGCCGCACCGAACTCGCGATGAGCGTCTTCGGCCGCTCCTACGGCCGTTACGCCCGCGGCACGGTCCTCAAGGACGGCCGGGAGATCCGTACCAAGTCCGTCGCGGAGGCGGTCGGACACGGCATCGCCTATGTCACCGAGGACCGCAAGCACTACGGCCTCAACCTCATCGACACGATCAACCGGAACATCTCGCTGGCCGCCCTGAACAAGGTCTCCAAGCGCGGTGTGGTCGACGAGCAGGAGGAGCGGCAGGTCGCCGAGCGGTTCCGCAAGTCGATGAACATCAAGGCGCCGACGGTCTTCGAGCCGGTGGGCAAGCTGTCCGGCGGCAACCAGCAGAAGGTCGTCCTCAGCAAGTGGATCTTCGCGGGTCCCGAGGTGCTGATCCTGGACGAGCCGACCCGCGGCATCGACGTGGGCGCCAAGTACGAGATCTACACGGTCATCGACCAACTCGCCGCCGAGGGCAAGGCAGTGGTCTTCATCTCCTCCGAACTGCCGGAACTGCTCGGCATGTGCGACCGCATCTACACGATGGCGGCGGGCCGGCTCACCGGTGAGGTGCCCCGGGCCGAGGCCACGCAGGAAGTGCTGATGCGCCAGATGACGAAGGACAAAGAGGTAACCCGATGAGCACGGACGTGACCGCCAAGAGCCCGGCCCCCGCGCCGCCGGGCGGGAGCGGATCGGCCGCGGGCGGCGGCCTGTTGCAGCTGATACTGAACGGCCTGCGACGCAACATGCGGCAGTACGGCATGCTGATCGCCCTCGGTCTGATCGTGATCCTCTTCGAGGTCTGGACCGGCGGGGACCTGCTGCTGCCGCGCAACGTCTCCAACCTGGTGCTGCAGAACAGCTACATCCTGATCCTCGCGATCGGCATGATGCTGGTCATCATCGCCGGGCACATCGACCTGTCGGTCGGTTCGCTGACCGCGTTCGTGGGCGCCTTCGCGGCGGTCCTGATGGTCAATCACCATGTGGCGTGGCCCGTCGCGTTGGTGCTGTGCCTGCTGATGGGCGCCGTGGCGGGCTCGGTACAGGGCCTGTTGATCGCCTACGCGGGCATACCGTCCTTCATCGTCACCCTCGCGGGAATGCTGCTCTTCCGCGGCCTCACCGAGATCCTCCTCCAGGGCCAGACCCTCGGCCCCTTCCCCAACGGCCTGCAGAAGATCGGCAACGGCTTCCTGCCCGCGGTCGGCCCGAACACCAACTACCACAACATCACGCTGCTGTTGGGCCTCGTGATGATCGCCGCGGTGGTGTGGCAGGAGGTGCGCGACCGGCGCCGGCAGCAGGAGTTCTCGCTCGACGTGCCGCCCGTCAAGCTGTTCCTGCTCAAGCTCGTCGCGATCATCGCCGCGATCGCCTGGCTCACCATGCTGCTCGCCAGCTACGACGGTGCGCCGATCATCCTGATCATCCTCGGTGTCCTGGTGGCCGGTTACGGCTATGTGATGCGCAACACCGTCTTCGGCCGCCACATCTACGCGATCGGCGGCAATCTGCCGGCCGCGAAGCTGTCCGGCGTCAAGGACAAGCGCGTCACGTTCCAGGTGTTCCTGAACATGGGCGTGCTCGCGGCCCTGGCGGGTCTGGTGGTCACCTCCCGCCTCAACGCGGCCTCGCCGAAGGCGGGCGACGGCTTCGAACTGGAGGCCATCGCCTCCTCGTTCATCGGTGGCGCGTCCATGAGCGGCGGTGTCGGCACGGTTCTCGGTGCCATCATCGGCGGTCTGGTCCTCGGCGTGCTGAACAACGGCATGAACCTCCTCAGCGTCGGCACCGACTGGCAACAGGTCATCAAGGGCCTCGCCCTGCTGACCGCGGTCGGCTTCGATGTGTGGAACAAACGCAAGTCCGGTTCGTAAGTCCAGCCCGGGCCCCGTCCGTTGTCCGGCTGTCGCAAGACACGCACAGCACGACGGGGTCCCTTCCATGTGCAGGAGCCGCTCGATGGAACTGAACAGACGCACGGTCATTGCAGGCGCCGCGGCAGCGGGTATCGCCGCGAGCACACTCAGTACGGGTACGGCACAGGCAGCCTCGGGAGGCAAGAAGCCCGTGAAGGAACTCTTCGGCACCCTCGCGGACGGGACGAAGGTCTACCGCTGGTCCCTGGCCAACGGCGGCACCCGCCTGAAGGTCCTCTCCTACGGCGGCATCATCCAGTCGCTCGAACTCCCGGACCGGCACGGCAAGTACGCCAACGTGTCGCTCGGCTACGACAACCTCGCCGCGTACGTCGCCGGCACGACGTTCTTCGGCGCGACCATCGGCCGGTACGGAAACCGCATCGCCAAGGGCCAGTTCACCCTCGACGGCAAGGCCTACCAGCTCTCCGTCAACGACGGTGTCAACAGCCTGCACGGCGGTACCAAGGGCTTCAACACGAAGGTCTGGGACATCGAGCCCTTCACCAAGGGTTCCGACGTCGGCCTCTACCTCCACTACACCAGCGTGGACGGCGAGATGGGCTACCCCGGCACCCTCAAGACGAAGGTGACCTTCACCCTCACCAAGCACGGCGACTGGCGCATCGACTACGAGGCCACCACCGACAAGCCGACGGTCGTCAACCTCACCAACCACACGTACTTCAACCTCGCGGGCGAGGGCAGCGGCGGCATCTACGACCACGAACTCTCCATCGCCGCAAGCCGGTACACGCCCACGGACACGGGTCTGATCCCCACCGGTGAGCTGGCGAAGATCGCGGGCACCCCCTTCGACTTCCGCAAGGCGAAGCCGATCGGGCGGGACATCCGCGCCGGGCACCCGCAGCAGGTCACCGCCAAGGGCTTCGACCACAACTGGGTGCTGGACAAGGGGGTCACGGCGAAGCCGGAGCACATCGCAACGCTGCGGGACCCGGCGTCCGGCCGCACCCTGAAGATCTCCACCGACCAGCCGGGCCTGCAGTTCTACTCGGGCAACTTCCTGGACGGCACGCTGATCGGCACGTCCGGTCGCACGTACCGGCAGGGCGACGGACTGGCCCTGGAGACCCAGCACTTCCCGGACTCTCCTAACGAGCCGTCCTGGCCGACGACAGTGCTGCGCCCGAGTCAGACGTACCGCACGACCACGATCCACTCCTTCAGCGCGTAAGCACTCCGTTCAGCAGGCCGTGGGGAGCTGCGGGTCCGTCGTGGCTGGGCGCGCAGTTCCCCGCGCCCCTATGGGGCGCGACCTCTGGGCGGGGTTTCTGAACTCACACGAATTTCACACAGGTTGAACAGCGCCACTCCCGTCTCCGTATCCATGGGTGGCCCGTGCTCCCCCGCGCGGGCCACCCAAGACGACGGGCCCGGTCGTCCCCACCGGGCCCGCCTTCATACGGAGGTTCCATTGGTCGACTCCAACGTCACCTCGCTGTTCCGCAGTACGGCGGCGCACAGCCCGTCGATGGCAGCGCTGGCGCGTGAGAGCGACGGCACCGGCCCCGTGGACTTCTGTATTCCGTGCAACCCGTACTTCCCCACCCCCGCCATGTTCGACGACATGGCGGCCCGGTTGCGCGAGATCATCACGTACTACCCGAGCAGCGCCGACACCATCACGGCCGAGCTCTGCAACCTGCTCCAACTCCCGCCGAGCTGCGTTGCGATGGGCAACGGTTCCACCGAACTGATCACCTGGATCGACCACTTGATGGTCCGCGAGTCCCTCGCCATCCCCGTCCCCACGTTCGGCCGCTGGACCGACCAGCCCATGGAGACCGGCAAGCGGGTCGACATGTTCCCGCTCCAGGAGTCCAGCGGCTTCGCCCTCGACCTCACGCAGTACGCCGAGTTCATCCGCAAGCGCAACACCAAGGTCGCGGTCATCTGCAACCCGAACAACCCCGACGGCGGCTTCATCCACAAGCAGGCGCTCGTCCAGTTCATGGACGCGATGGCCGACCTGGACCTCGTCATCATCGACGAGTCGTTCCTGGAGTTCGCGGACGCCGAGGTCGAACCGAGCGTCGTACAAGAGGCGATGCTGCGCCCCAACGTCGTCGTGCTGCGCAGCCTCGGCAAGAACTTCGGCCTGCACGGCATACGGTTCGGCTACCTCGTCGCGAACCCCGCCCTGGCCGGCCGCATACGCACGATGCTCCCCAAGTGGAACCTCAACGCCTTCGCTGAGCACGTGGTGTTCATCCTCAAGGAGCACGGCGCGGAGTACGCGCAGAGCCTCCAGCAGGTGCGCCGCGACCGGCTCGACATGGCGAGCCATCTCTCCGCGCTGCCCGGCCTGACGGTCTATCCGTCGCAGGGCAACTTCCTCTTCGTACGCCTCCCCGTCGGCGCCGAAGGCACCGTGGTCCGGGACCGGATGCTCACCGAGCACCGCATCCTCGTCCGGGAGTGCGGCAACAAGATCGGTTCGTCCAGCCGCTTCCTGCGGCTCGTGGTGCGCCCCCAGACGGACGTGCGTCGCCTGGTGTCCGGCATGGAACAGGTGCTCTACGGGACCAGGAGGGGAGCCGCCGTACCCGAGCTGGGTACAGGGACCAACTACAGCTCGGGTACGGCGGCCGTGGACCGCCTGGTCGGGGCGACGAACGGGGCGGGCATGCAGAACCTCGCCGCGCAGGCCCTTGGTACGGGTACGTCGGGGGTCGGCATGCCGATGCCGATGCCGGCGGTGGCTCAGATGCAGCCGCAGCCCGTACCTGTGCCCATGCAGGCTCCTGCCCCGCCGCAGCCTCGGCCTCAGCCTCAACAGCAGCCGCAGTTCCAGCCGATGGTTGCCGCGGCGCAGGTTCAGCAGATGCCGATGACCGGGATGGCCGACCACCAGTCGAACGGGGTCGGCATGCCGATGCAGGCCGTCGCGCAGATGCCTCAGCAGATGGCACCGGTGCCTCAGCAGATGCCCCAACAGATGCCTCAGCAGATGCCCCAACAGCAGCCCTACGGCGTACCCGCGCCCGCCCCCGCGCCGGCTCCGATGCCGCAGGGGCCGACTCCTACCGGCGTGCCTGCGCGTAATGGGCTTACGGCGGCGCAGGTTCGGGGGGCCACGAGTCCCAACGGGATGCAGAACCTGGCGCCTGCGCCTGCGACTGGGTGGCCCAATGCGCAGGCGCAGGCCCAGAGTTGGCCCAATGCTGCGGGGATGGGGCAGGCGGGCTGATCTCCGTTGCCGGGTGCGGGTGCGTTGTGGCTTGTCGCGCCCACGCGGCGGAGCCGCACAATGTCAGACCCCCGCGCCCCTGACAACGAACGGCGTTGAGTAGTGACGCCCCCCATGGCAAGGCGTTGCATCCCTGCACCTTGAAGCCTGCCTTCTCCAGTAGGCGCCGGTATTGCTCAAAGTTGATCAATTACGCCATAAGGGCGACTCGCCCCGACGGACCGTCTCAGTACGCCACCGGCCAACCGCTGCTCCAGTTCAACAAGTTGATGCCGAGCTTGGGAGTGCCGCTGTCGTTGCCGTCGTAGTAGTGGTAGACGATCAGGTCGCCGTCGGTGTCGTTCATGATGCTCTGCCCACCGGGTCCGATGACGCTGCCGTGCGTCTCCAGCACGGCGGTGCCGCCGTTGTTCAGCATGGCGACCCCGCTCTTGTCGTAGTACGGCCCGGTGACGCTGGTGGCCCGTCCGACCTTGACCTTGTACGTGGAGGCGGCGCCCTGGCAGCAGACGTCATAGGAGGCGAAGAGGTAGTAGTACCCGTTGCGCTTGACGATGTACGGGGCCTCAACCGCCTTGGTTCCGGTGGGTCGTTGGGCGATCGCGTACCGGGTGGTGTTGGACGACAGCTGCTTCCCGACGGACGGATCGATCTGGATCATCTTGATCCCGGTCCACCAACTCCCGAAGGACAGCCACCACTTGCCGTCGTCGTCGACGAAGAGGTTCGGGTCGATGGCGTTGTAGTCGCTGGACGTGGTGGAGGTGTAGACGACCCCGTAGTCCGTCCAGGAGCCCGGCAGCCCCGTGGTCGAACCGGCAAGCCCGATCGCGGACTTGTTGGAGCCGAAGGTCGAGACGGCGTAGTACATCAGGTACTTCCCGCCGTGGTACGAGATGTCGGGCGCCCAGGCCTCGGTCGCGTACGACGACCACCAGCTCGGCTTGGTGGTGAAGGCGTCGCCGCCGGCCGTGAAGGCGGTCCGGTCGGTGGACGTCTTGTACGCGAGCCCGCCGCCGGTGGAGTAGAGCAGGTAACGCCCGGCCGACGTACGGATCATCGTCGGGTCGTGCACGACGACGGCACCGGTGACCGTGCCGGGGTTGGGGTACGCCGATGCCGTGCTCGGGATCAGAGCGAGCAGGACGGCGGCGGGGACGGCGAGGAGAGCGGTTCTGGTGCGGGAGGTACGGGAGGTGCGGCTCATCTGGAACCTCCTTGCGGGTGGGGGGGAGTTCAACGTTCGGCATATCGATCACCGATCGCGACTTCGGACGGGACCGTAGAATCGAACCCTTTGCGCGTCAATGGCTCGCGCGCGAACGGGACGTCGAGCAGGTGTGGGGATTCCGGGGAGCGTGAGCTGTTTCCCGGCCGGAGAAGGCCCCGTGGGGTACATGTCGACGCATGATGCCGTTGGAGGAAGCGCGGAACGCGCTGAAGTATCAACTGGGCCGTTGTGACCGCTGGTTGCACGAGGTCGACGGCGTGTCGGACCTCTTTCCCGAGGCAGCCGGCGTGCAGTCGGACATCGAACGCATTCAGGCCCTGAGCACCCGAGCCTTGTCGAGCATGCTCAAGGTGGCGCTGCTGGGGCGGCAGTCCTCGGGCAAGAGCTTCCTGATCAGCGGCCTCCAAGGCGGCCTGAAATACCTCCCGATCATCGACGAGGAGGGCGAGCAGTCGGACGAATACCTCGGCATCCTTCCGTCGTCGGCGAGCCCGACCACCCCCTGCCCGTCGACGGTCATCCCCGTGGGAGACGACCCCACGGTCGACGCGAGCGGCCGGGGACTGCTGCGGGTGAAGTTCAAGGGGATCGCGGGCTGGGTGAAGATCGGCACGAACCGGCACCGCGCCGAAGTGGCCGCCTACGCGGCGGCGGACGGCAACATCACCGACCGTCGCCCCGAGCACGTCAACCACTCAGTCGAGCGGATCGAGCTGCTCATCTCCGAGGCGCGCCTGCCGATCAAGCTCTTCGACCTGCCCGGCTCGGAGTCCGAGGACGAAGAGCGCGACGAGATCATGTACGAGGCCTGGAAGGAGGCCGACTGCTTCATCTACGTGAGCCAGGCCACCGAGGCCCTCACCGTCAACGAGCTGGGCCTGATCCGGGATCTCTACGCCCACGCCGTACCGGCCAAGAAGCGGGTTCTGTGGGTCCTCTCAGGGATCGACCGGGCCAGGCAGCGCGAGCACGGCCAGTTTGCCTGGAAGAACGTGCTGGCCACCAACAACCAGTATCTACACGACCGTTATCCCAGATCCGAGGCGTTCATCGGGGAAGGCTTCCTGCCCGTCTCGGCAGCCTTTGAGGCCCAGGCCGAGTTCGAGGAGAAGGAGGGAAGAGACGGAAGCGCGCTCAGACGACGCAGCCACATGGGCGAGCTGCGCGACCGCCTCCAGGCCCTGTTGGAGTCCGGCGCCGGGCACAAGCACCTCAGGCAGGTCGGTGAGGAGGCGGGCTGGCTCGTCCGACGCAGAAGGCGCATCATCGCCGACATGCTCGACGCCCATCGCATGACCGTGGACAAGCTCGAGGCGCAGCGAGACGACCTCCATGACCGTCTGGAGGAGATGGACGACTCCCTCGCACGAATGCGCGCGGAGCTGAACGACGACCTGGACCGCAGGATCCGCACCACCCAACGGCCGTTCAGCGGCCTGGCGGACGAGCTGCACCGAGGACTGGACGAGTTGATCGACGGCGGCAACCTGAGCGCCGAGCACGTCAACGAGATCGACGTCCGCTATGTCCAGCTCTTCAACGAGTGGATGACCGCCGCGGACGGGCCCGGCACGCTCTGGGAGCACGAACGCGAGGAACTCGACGCCGGCGCCCGGCTGATCCTGCGGTCGGAGCTCGGCATGGACACCGACTCCCAGCTGGTCGCACCCGAGCCGCTCGACCTCGACGTGATCCCGGTGCAAACAGACGGAGGCCGCCCCTTCAGGGCGTACGACATGGTCCAGTCCGCGGCGAACGCCCTCGGCGTCGCCAGCCCGCTCGCCGGTGGAGCGGTCTGGCTGACGACGAGCCTCAGTCTCGCCACCATCGCGATGCCGATCGGAGCTGCCATCCTGGCCGCCATCGGCATCGCCAGGATCACGGACGTCCTCAAGGATCGGGAGTCCAAGATCCAGCAGGCCCGCCAGGAACGCAAGGCCATGCTCGACGAGCAGGCGAAGCAGGCCCGTCTCGGTTTCGAGGTGATGGTGAGGAGCCAGGGGCGACACCTGATCGACACGGCCGAGGAGCACCATCACCGGCACAGGTCCCGCCTGCGCTCGACACTGGACGAGATGGTGCACCGCATCAACGCGGAGGACACCGCCAGAAGCCGCGCCATCGTCGACCGGCTGGAGCCGGTCGACGAGGAGGGCCGAGGCATCGTCGCCGAGATCCAGGACTTCATCGATCTCAACCGGACGGACTGAGCCACCAACCGGACGCTCACCTGTCAGTGATCGTTCTCCAGACGCAGCTTCAGGAGGTCCACGCCGTAGTCGCCGCCGTTGGGGGTGCGGATGATGGTGTGGATGTGCTCCTGGGACGGCGTGCCGCCTCCCATGCCCGTGCCGCCGCCGGGAGGCCCGTTGGCGCTCGCGCCGGTAGAAGTACGTGTCGTCGAGGTGCTTCTCCACCTCGGTCGTCTTGACCTCGGCGTGCCCCTCGTTGAAGTAGCCGATGTACACGCGGGCCACGTCCAGCAGCTTCTCCCGCTGCGCGGAGGTGAGTTCGGACCCGCGCACTCCCGCGTAGGCGAGCTTGAGGTTGTCCGAACCCGCGCCCGCCTTCATGTCCTCGTTGCCGTTGCCCTGCGAGGAGTCCGCCTTGGCGAGCAGCGCCTTGTTCATGAACCAGCGGCGGCTGCGGTCGGCTTCGGGGGTGCGGGGGCGGTGTCCGTGCATACGGGCCAACCTCCCGCACCAACCTGAGCCGAACCTGAAGCCCCGTCCAACCCCCTGTCCAGCCCCCTGACCAGCGCCAACCACCTCGGCACGTCGATTTCCACCCTTACGGTCTTGCCCGGTGGCGGCACCCGGTCCACCACCTCCCACCGGTCCGCGAGCGCCTCGACGAGCACGAGCCCGCGCCCGTTCTCGTCGAGCACGTCCGGCTGTCGTACGGCACCGGGTGCGGGCGGACGCGGTCCGGTACGGGTGTCGGTGACCTCGATGCGGACACTCCCCGTGACGAGGGAGAGCCGGAGTTCGAAGTCCCGCCCTGGTACGCGGCCGTGGGTGACGGCGTTGGCGGCGAGTTCGGCGACGATTGCGCCAACGGTGTCGGAGGGGTCGCTGCCGTGCGGGATGCCCCAGGCGTGGAGTTGATGCAGGGCGAGGTGACGGGCGAGGCGGGCGCCGCGAGGGGTGGGGCTGAGGCGCTGGGCGAACGTACGTACGGTGACGGGGGATTGGGTGGTCATGTGCCCAATGTGGCGTTCGGGGAGGGCAGTTCACCAGCACCTCACTGCGTACGCTGCGGGAGCGTACGCGGTCACGGGGTGGACAGTACACATTACGTACCGTGATCATGGGGCGCCGGAGGTGGGTGACCGTGGTGGATGGTGGCGAGCCCGAGAGTTCGGACAGTCTGCGGACGTTCGGGGCGATGGTGCAAGGCCTGCGTGAGTTCTACGGGCTGAGCCGGGAGGAGTTCGGGAGGAGGATCGGGTACTCCAAACACACCGTGGCGTCGGTGGAGTTGGGGCGGCGCATGGCGGACGAGGACTTCATCGAGGCAGCGGAACCGGTACTCGGCAACACCGGCGCGGTGCGGAAGGCCTCGGGGTTCGTGGAACGGAAGCCGGGACTGGCGACTTGGTTTCAGCGATGGGCCCGGCAGGAGAAAACGGCAGTCGCGCTCTTCAACTACGAATGCCGGATGATCCCGGGGTTGTTGCAGACAGAGGCATACGCACGTCAGCTGTTCGCCGACGAGCTGCCGCCGCTGACCGACAAGCAGATCGAGGCCAACTGGGCCGCGCGGGCGGAGCGTCAGCGGCTGTTGCGGGAGCGGCCGAACACCACCTTCAGCTTCATCATCGAGGAGCAGGTGTTCCTGCGCGGCACCGGCGGGGCCGCGATCACCCGCGGAGCCATCGAACACCTTCTGGAGATGGGGAAGTTGCGGAACGTCGAGATCCAGATCGTGCCACTCGTCCAGAAATCACACGCCGGACTGCACGGCCCCATCGCCTTGTTGGAGACTCCGAAGCACAAGTGGTTCGGATACAGCGAGGGTCAGGAGAGCGGGCTGTACATCTCCGACCCGAAAGCAATCAGCGTGCTCCAGATCAGGTATGCCAGGATGCGTTCACAGGCTCTCACCCACGAAGACTCAATGAGCCTGTTGCAACGGATGCGAGGAGACCTATGAGCACGCCCAAACTCGCCTGGTTCAAGAGCAGCTACAGCAGCGGCTCCGGGGACAACTGCGTCGAGATCGCCCTCTCCTGGCACAAGTCCAGCTACAGCAGCAGCAGCTCCGGCGACTGCGTAGAGATCGCGACCTGCCCTTCCACCATCCACATCCGCGACTCCAAGCACACCCAGGGCCCCCAACTCACCCTCGCCCCCACCACCTGGATCGAGTTCATCGTCACCCTATGACCGAGGAGCGCCATGAGCACGTCCGGCCTGGCCTGGTTCAAGAGCAGCTACAGCAGCAGCGGCGATGGCGACTGCGTGGATGTCGCCCTCTCCTGGCACAAGTCCAGCTACAGCAGCGGCGGTTCCGGCGACTGCGTAGAGATCGCCACCTGCCCCACCACCATCCACATCCGCGACTCCAAGCACACCCAGGGCCCGCAGCTCGCCCTCTCCCCCACCACCTGGACCGGATTCATCGTCGCTCTGTGACCGGGGACGAATGCGATGATGCCGCCATGGCACAGTCACCGCAGGACTCCTCGGTCACCGAAGACGGAATGACCGCGGCCCAGGCCGTCGACCGGATCGAAGCCGCCGCGCATCCCCGCCCGCACGATCGCCGCCTGCACGCGCGCGGGGCTGTCTACGACGCTCGGTTCGTGCCCACCGGGCAGATCGCGAAGTGGACGACGGCCACCTGCCTGACCGCCGAGGCCAACGCAGTGATCCGGTTCTCGAACGGCTCGGGCAACTTCGCCGCCGACGACCGGGCACGCGGCGTACGGGGTATGGCGGTCAAGTTCCTTGATGGCGACGGCAGTAGCGAGGACACCAAGGCCGTCATGGACCTCGTGGCCGCGAACTTCCGGGTGTTCCCCAGTCACAATCCCGAGGGGTTCATCGACCTCGTCGAGGCGTTGGGCAAGGCGGGTGCGGAGGGTGGCTTCGCCGACCGCGCCAAGGGAAAGCTCGCGGCAGCCGGGAAGTTCGCCACCGTCCTGGCCCAACACCCCGAAAGCCGGGGCGCGTTGAAATCGTTCGCCGGGCAGCAGGCGCCCGCCAGTTTCGCCACGACCCGCTACGACGGCCTGCACGCCTTCGTCCTGGTCGACGAGTCGGGCGTACGCCGCCCCTTCCGCTACCGTCTCGTGCCCCAACTGGGCGAGGTCGAGATCGATCCCGCGTACGCGGAGACACTCGCCCCGGACTTCCTCGTCGGCGACCTCGACTCCCGCCTCGAAACCGGCCCCGTCACCTTCACCGTGGTGTACCAGCTCGCGGAGCCGAACGACCCGACCCACGACCCGTCACAGGCGTGGCCGGAACAGCGCCCACTGATCCCGGCCGGCCACCTGCACGTCACGGCCCGCTCCCCGCGCGAGGACCACTGGCAGCAGCAGGTGTTCGACCCGACGCGTCTCGCCCCCGGCGTGGAAGCGTCCGACGACAGGATGCTGGCCTTCCGCCGCCACGCGTACTCCGTCTCGGCCGAGCGTCGGCTCGCCCCGTAGGACCGCCTCCCTCACGCGGGTCGACGGGCGCGAGAACTCCGAGCCGTCCTCGATCGCCTGGGCCACGTCCAGGTCCAGGTCCTCCCGGAACGCGCCGGTCACGGTGCACAGCCGCATTCCCGACCCGACTCGACCCGACTCGACCCGGTCCCTGCCCGACCTGTCACGCGACTCCGGCCCCGGCTCGACGCCGGAGTGCGGCCACTCCTCGACGACCTCGTGTCCGCCGCCTTGATTGCGTATCCGTCGAATGTTTCGTCCGCCCGGTGCCGACCGCCCCACCATGGGGCGCGGGCGGACGGCCGTTCGCCTCGCGGAACGGAACCAGGACACGGAGGACAGCAATGCACTTACCCCGGACACATCTGATACCCAGAAAGCTCGCGGGACTCGTCGCGGGGGCGGGTCTGGTGCTCACCATGCTGCTGGGCGGGGCCCCGGCGCATGCGGCGCAGGCGCCCGACTCGGCTTCCCCGGCGGTCAGTTCCACCGCACAGCACGCGAAGGCGAGTGCGCTGGCGAACTCGCCGGGGATCTCACCGGCCGCCGAACGCGTCCGGTACGTATCCAGCGGCACCTACGACTGCCCGTACGGGCGGCTGTGCGCCCGTGTGTACGACCCGACCGTCGGCTCGTACAAGGTGTTCGACCTGTACGCCTGCCACACCTACTCGCTGTCCTACTGGAACGGTACCGACGGCGGCTTCTACAACAACCAGACCACCGGCACGGTGGCCCAGTTCTACAACCAGAGCGGCGGAGTCGTCCACAGCTCGACCGCGTACAGCGTGGCCCCCGCAGGGTGGGACTGGGGCCCGATCTGGAAGATCAAGAACTGCTGACCCACACACCGCACCACACACCGCGCACCGCACAGCGCACACAGCGCCCGCCGCACGGCCGTACGCCGGCCCGCGGCGGGCGCTCCCGTGCCCCTCACGCCCCTCACGCCCCTCACGCTCCCCAGTTCCCGTTCAGCAGTGCCTCCCCCAGCCCTGTGCGCCGGTGCAGCATCCGGTGCCCGTCCCGGAACGAGCCGACCAGGCCCGCCTCCCGCAGCACGGTGGCGTGGCGGCTGGCGTTGGCCGGTGAGAGGTGGAGGGCGGCGGCGATACCGCCGGTGGACATCGGGCGGCCGAGCAGCTCCAGCACGCGGGCCCGGGTGGGGCCCAGCAGCCGGTGCAGGCCGGGTGCGCCGCCGGACTCGGCCACCGTGAGGCAGCCGGGCGCGAGCGGAAGCGGATACACCAGTACGGGAGAGAGTTCGCGGGCGGTGAGGGCGACGGGCTGCCGGACACAGAAGAAGGACGGGATCAGGGTCAGCGGGCGGCCGTTCAGCTCCAGGCCCCGGTCGAAGGGGTAGCCGCACTCGAGCCGGCCGTCCCGCCAGGACAGCAGGTCCGGCTGGTAGCTGCCCAACAGCCCTTCCGCCCCCGCCGCCAGCGCCGAGTCGGCGCGTCTGGCCAGGTCCGTGCCGACGGCCCGGTCGATGACCGTCCTGTACGGCGCCACAGCCACCGCGTGATAGGCGCGCACCGCCCTCCCCAGCCGGTGCAGTGCCTCGCTCCCGCCCTCCGCGAGCCGTCGGGCTTCCGATGGCATCGGCCGGTCCGGGTAGAGCCGGGCGAGTTCGTACCGTAGGCGGCTGCGGGGAGTGGAGAGCACCGCGTCCAGTCCGGTGTCCGGGTCGGGGTTGCCGAGGCCGGGGGTGAGGAAGTCCGGGAAGTAGGAGGCGCACGGGTTCACCTCGATCAGCGCCCGGGTCGTCCGGATCAGCCCCGCTCGCGCGAGATCCTCGCGCACCTGGCTGCGCCAGGGGTCGAAGACCAGGGCCGCGTGCCGGTTCTGGAGCAGGTGGAGGCTGAGGACCACCTCCCACATGAAGTCGCTGCCCGCCGCCACCCGCAGCCGGCTGAGGTCGTCCGTGCCGAAGCCGATACGCAGCATGTCCCCACGCTCCCCGTGATACGTCCGCCCCCAGGACATACCGTTGGGGCAGACGGGCAGGCGACGGCGGGCGGTTCCGGAGGCGGCAGGAGTTGTCCGAATAGCGGCGGCCTCAAGTCCCGTACGCCTAGGCCTATTTCGCGTCGTCGGGCCCGGTCGCGTGGTCACGCTTTCGGACGGCTTTCCACCGATGTCCGTCCGCGCGGGCGGACGCGTTCTTCGAACTCACCGACGCGCTGCGGGGCCTTCCCGTCGAGCTGGTCGGCCGGACGTCAAGGAACGGCACGCCCACCTCGCCAGTCGGCAGTCGGCAGTTGTCGTAACTCGCCTGGCTCGCAATTGACTTGACGGGTCGTCACTTTGCCGTTCGCACAGCAGGGCAACAGCTTCCGCTTCTAAGATGCCGTGTCCATGACAGACTCCACGAAAGGCACAGCCGGAGCCACCCCCACACCGGTCGGACGCCGTACCGTCCTGATCGCCACCGGCACCACGGCCGCCGTACTGGCCGTGGGCGCCGCCGCTCCCCACACCCCCACAACAGCCACCACGGCGGACTCGACTCCCGCAGCCGCGGCGGCAGTCTGCACCCTCACCACGGAGATGACCGAAGGCCCCTACTACCTCGACGGCGCCCTGGTCCGCACCGACGTCACCGAGGGCAAGGCCGGCATCCCGCTCAAACTCGCCCTCACGGTCGTGAACGACAGCACCTGCGCCGTCATCCCCAACGCGCTCGTCGAGATCTGGCACTGCGACGCGCTGGGCGAGTACTCCGGCTACGTCGGCAACAACGGCCACAGCGAACCGGACGACCGCACCTTCCTGCGCGGCGGTGTCCTGACGAACTCCAGCGGTCTCGCCAACATCACCACGATCTACCCCGGTTGGTACCGCGGCCGCTGCGTGCACATCCACGTGAAGGTGCACACCGGCGTCACGCTCACCTCCGACGGATCGTTCACCGGCGGCAGCGAACTCCACACGGGTCAGCTCTTCATCGACGAGACCATCACCACGGCCGTCGCCAAGCTCTCCCCGTACTCGACCAACACGGTCACCCGCACCACCCTCGCGCAGGACTCCGTCTACGACGACGGCGGCGCCGCGTCCGGCCTCATGACCCTTACGGCGCTGGGCAGTTCGACCTCCTCGGGCTACACGGGCACGCTGACCCTCGGCGTCCGGCAGAGCTGAGCACTCCCCCACGGAAGGGGTGGCCCGCGGTGCGACACGGGCCACCCCTTCCTCATGTCACCTCAGGTCATGAGCTCGGGCAGTGCTCCCACGCCATGTGGTACACCGTGCTGATGTCGCCGTCCGTCGAGTCCATCGTCATGAAGCTGACCGCGCTGGACGACGAGGAACCGGCGGCGACCCGCAGCTCCGTGTTGATGTTGAAGTTGCGCTGAACTCCACAGGGCGCCCAGACCAGTTGGGCCCAGTCCGTGGTGTCGGTGGCCTGCCAGTTGTCGCCGTAGGGGCCGCTGAACGGGTGGTTCTTGGCCACGGTGCTCGACGAGCCCTGGAAGTAGTACGAGGCCTTCTGCGCACCGCTCGCGCCGCGCTGGAGCGAGGCGAAGCCCCGGTAGTCGGCGCTCGCGATGGCGTAGGTGAAGCCCTGCGGGACGTGGACGACCAGGTTGAGCTGGCAGTTCTTGCGGAGCGCCGTGGGGTCGGAGTTGCCGCCGACCTGGGCGAGATACGCGCTGTAGGTCACCGTGAAGGCGGTGTTGTCCTCGGAGACGGCGATCGCGGTCGTGCCCTGCGGGCAGCCCGAGCCGTTCACCGTGGCGACGTTGATGACGATCTTGTCCGGGGGCGGGTCGTCGAACACGGGCGAGGACGAGTGCTGCGCGGACGGCAGCACGGTGGCGAGCAGCGCGGCGACCGCACCACTCAAGAGGAGCCCACCAGGCATGGTTTCTCCTTGGGATTGGGGGGTGGCTGCGCCCCAAGTCTTTGAAGAACCAATGAAGTTCCTGTGAAGACCGACGGCGCGCTCGCATCGTAGGTAGCAGCACAGGAAACGGTCAGGGCGAACTCAGGCCATTCACAAACGCGCCTTTCACACCATCTCCACAGTGAGCGAACTCTGTTGAAATAGACGGGAGTTGACGTATCCGTCCCCAGGTGCTTCACAGCCGCACACCAAGGAATCCTTCAGGTACGGCCCTAGGTTCAGTGGTGTCTCACACCCCGACCGGCTGCCGCCCTTCGGCGGACTCGGACTCGGTCCCGGCCTCCCTCGCCTCGTCCCGGCGATAGGCGCGGATCGAGTACGCCAGGGCGGCAGCCCACATCACGTACAGGAGGACGTACACCGGAACACTCAGCGCGCTCGGCGCACCCGCGCCCGACGCTCCGATCCAGTCGCTCTTCAGGAGCGTACGGACGTTGGTCACGACGATGATCCCGCCGACCGCCGAACCGAGCACCCGCGGCGGCACCAGCCGCACCAGCCACGCGGCGACCGGCGCGGCCACGACTCCCCCGAGCAGAAAGGCGATCACCCAGGTCCACTTGAGCCCCTGGGACCCGAGCGAGACGAGGAACCCGAGGCTCGCCGCCACCGCGACCAGGAACTCGCTCGTGTCGATCGAACCGATCACCTTGCGCGGTTCCATCCGCCCGCTGGCCAGCAGCGCGGGCGTACCGACGGGCCCCCAGCCGCCCCCGCCGGTCGCGTCCAGGAACCCGGCGACCAGCCCGAGCGGCGCCAGGAACCGCTTCCGCAACGGCTTGCCGAGCTGCCCCTTCGGCAGCCCCTTGAAGGTGAACCGCGACATGACGTACACACCGAGCCCGAGCAGGATCAGCGACATCACCGGCTCCGCGACCCCCGTCGAGAGCTTCGACAGCACGGTGGCCCCCAGGAACGACCCGACCGCGCCCGGCACGCCGATCTTCGCGACGACCTTCCAGTCCACGTTGCCGAACCGCCAGTGCGAGGCGCCGGACATCAGCGTCGTACCGATCTCGGACAGGTGGACCGTGGCGGACGCGGCGGCCGGATTCGTCCCCATGGCCAGCAGCAGCGTCGTGGAGGTGACCCCGTAGGCCATGCCGAGGCTGCCGTCCACGAGCTGGGCCCCGAGGCCCGCGAGGGCGAGCAGTATCAGCGTGCGCATGTCGTGCGTCCCGTCGTTCCCGATTCCTGGGTTTCCCACCGGTTGGGTAGGGATGAACGGGAGGTGACGCTAAAGGGTGAATCTGAGCGGAGCCTGAGACCCCGATGAGGACCCCTCACAGCGGGACCGCACCGGCACTACGGGTTCTCCCAGGCCGCCGGTTCCGCCGCCAGCGCGCGGACAGGTTCCGGCAGCGCGTCCGCCGCGATGTCCGCGACGGTGACGCCCTCCAGGATCTTGCGGACGTTGGCGCGCAGCGCGATCCACAGGGGGAGGAGGGGTTCGGCGGTGCCGGTGTAGGCGAGGCCGGTGGGGCGTTCGCCGCGGACCGAGACGATCGGGCCGTCCACCGCGCGTATGACGTCCGCGACGGTGATCGCGGTGGCGGCGCGGGCCAGCCGGTAGCCGCCGCCTCCGCCGCGCCGGCTGTCGACGATCCCGGCGCGCCGGAGGTCGCCGAGAATTCCCTCCAGGAATTTGTGCGGGATGTCCTGCGTGGTGGCGATGGTCTCGGCCTTCAACGGGCCGTCGTCACCCCGTACGGCGAGCTCCAGTACCGCCCGTACCGCGTAATCCGCCCGTGCCGAGATCCTCATGCGTCCATTGTGGTCCGTTCTGGCGTAGAGAATGGCCCCGCACGACGGCCTCCTGGGACGACCACGGAAAATGGCTTCGCACGTGCCGCCGACGGACCGGACCCGGGAGGAGCTTCCAGTGGAGCTGAGCAGGCGTACCTTCAGCACCCTCGCGGGCACGGCCGCGCTCGGATTCGCGCTGGGGGGTGGCAGCGGCGGCAGCGGTGACGCGTACGCCGCGCATGTCGTGCCGACCGGCCCGCCCCCCGCGCCACCGGCCGCGGACGGGCAGCCGCACACGATCGGGTACGACCGCTACTCCCTGATCGTCGACGGCAGGCGGCTGGTCCTGTGGTCGGGCGAGATGCATCCCTTCCGGCTGCCGAGCCCGTCCCTGTGGCGCGACGTCCTGCAGAAGATGCGCGCCTTCGGCTACAACGCCGTCAGCATCTACGTCTCGTGGAACTACCACTCCCCCGCCCAGGGCCACTACGACTTCACGGGCGTCCGCGACCTCGACCTGTTCCTGCGCATGGCCGCCGAGACCGGCCTCTACGTCATCCTGCGCCCGGGCCCGTACATCAACGCGGAGATCGACGCGGGCGGCTTCCCCGGCTGGCTCACCGCCACGAAGGGCACGGCCCGCACCTCCGACCCGACCTACCTCTCGCACGTCGACGAGTGGCTGACCCAGGTCAACTCGATCGTCTCCAAGCACCTGTTCACCGCGGGCACGGGCACGGTCCTGCTCTACCAGATCGAGAACGAGTACGACGCCCACGTCACCGAGCCGTCCGGCCGCGACTACATGTCCCACCTGTACAAGAAGGTGCGCGCCGACGGTATCGACGTCCCCCTGTTCCACAACGACAAGGGCCGCAACGGCTATTGGACCCCCGGTTCGTTCGACACCGGTGGCGACAAAGGTGGTTGGCTGTACGGCTTCGACGGGTATCCCTCGCCGTCCCAACTGCCGCCGGACTGGGGGCACTTCGGGACCGGAGGGGCTAAGGGCGGGGCCACCGCCAGCCCCAAGACCCCCGGATTCGTGCCGGAGTTCGGCGGCGGCTGGTTCGATCCGTGGGGCGGGTCCTGGTTCGACGGCAAGGGGTACGCGGAGTCGCGCCGGACGCGTGACGCGGCGTACGAGCGGCGCTTCTATCTCACCAACCTCGCCAACGGACTCACCCTGCACAACGTCTACATGACCTTCGGCGGCACCTCGTGGGGCTGGCTGCCCGCGCCGGTCGTCTACACGTCGTACGACTACGGCGCCGCCTTCGACGAGGGCCGCAACGCGACCGCGAAGCTCGTCCCGATGCACCAACTCGGCCATCTGCTGCGGACCGTGCCCGACTTCGCCAAGCTGGACCGCGCGGCGGACGTCAAGGCGGACGGCCTGAAGGTCTACCACCTCACCAACGCCGACACCGGCTCCCACGTCTACGTCCTGCGCAACGACGGTACGGAGGACGTCACTTCGACGCTGCCCACCGCGAGCGACGACATCGAGGTCACCGTCCCGGCCCAGGACGCCCGCCTCCTCGTCACCCAACTCGCCCTCGGCGGACGCAAGTTGAGGTACTCGACGATCACGCCGATGATGTCCCTCACCACCGGCCGGCAGGACATCGCCGCGTTCGCCGGGAAGCGCGGCGAGATGGCCCACGTCGTGGTCGACTGCCCGGAGGAGCCGGTGGTGACCCGGCTCGACGCACAGGCCGCCTGGGTCTGGGACCGCGGTCTCCTGCACGTCACCGTCCCGCTCGGCATCGGCGGCCTGACCCGGGTCCTCGTCCAGGCCGGCGGCGTCGACAACTCCCTCCTGCTGGTCTTCGCCGACGAGGCCACCTCCGTACGCCTGTGGCCGTACGAGACCGGTTCGGGCACCGCGCTGGTCTACGGGCCGGCGCTGCTCCGCGAGGCCACCGTCAGCGGCACGACCGTCCATCTCACCGGCGACACCATCGGCGAGACGGGCGTGGAGGTGTGGGGGCCGCGCGGCATCACCGCGGTCACCTGGAACGGGCAGCCGGTGCCCTCGACCGTCACCAACGCGGGCAGCCTGCGCTCGAACCCGGACGCGCTGCTGCCGGGGGTGCCCGCGGTACCGCTCCCCGCGCTCGACGGCTGGCGGCGGAAGGTGGAGAACCAGGAGGCCGCGGTCGCCTTCGACGACTCCAAGTGGACGGCGGCGGACAGGACTTCGACGTTCAGCACGACGGCCATCCCCTCCGGGCAGCCCGTGCTCTTCGCGGACGACTACGGCTTCCACTACGGGGACGTCTGGTACCGGGGCCGCTTCACCACGGCCACGACCGACGACCTGGAGTCGGTGACCCTCGCCTACAGCACCGGCACGCAGGGACTCCTGATGGCCTGGCTCGACGGGGAACCGCTCGGCACACACCGGATGCCGGTGCCGACCAACACCAGTATCCGGCAGGGCAGTTGGACCGCGAAGGCGACCTTCACGGTCCCGGAGAAGCTGAGGAAGAAGGAGAACGCGAGGGAGACGACGGGGGGCGCGGCCGGTCCGCACGTCCTGTCCGTGCTGGTGCGGCGGATGCAGCACGACCAGGACGGCAAGGCCCTCGACACCCACAAGGTGGCGCGCGGTCTGACCGCGGCGACCTTCAAGGGTGCCTCCCCGAAGGTGAGTTGGCGACTTCAGGGCGAGACGACACCCGATCCCGTGCGCGGGCCGCAGAACAACGGCGGGCTGTACGGCGAGCGGGAGGGCTGGCATCTGCCGGACTACGGGGACGCCGGCTGGGAGGCCGTCACGCTCCCCCGCGCCGACATGCGGCAGGGCGTGGCCTGGTACCGGACCACTTTCAAGCTCGCCGTGGACACCGGCATCGACGCCTCGATCGGCCTCGTCCTCGACGACGACCCGGCACGCGCCTACCGCGTCCAGATCTTCCTCAACGGCTGGAACATGGGCCAGTACATCAACGACGTGGGCCCGCAGCACACCTTCGCCCTGCCGAACGGCATCCTCCGCACAGGTGGCACCAACACACTCGCCCTGGCCGTCCTGTCCGACGGCACCACACCGGCGGGCCCGAAGGACGTACGGCTGACGCTGCTGGGGAGTGCGGCCGGAGGAGTACCGGTGTCGCCGGTGGCCTCCCCCGGCCGCTAGTTCTTTCCGGGGGCTACGCCAGCCTGATCACGTTCCAGGACAGCGGCTCCAGTACGGCGGTAAGGGTGCCGTCCTGGAGGGTGGTGCCCTCGACCTGGTGCGGGGTGACGCGCTCCTGCTCGTCCACGGTGTTCACGGCCTCCGGGTCCGCGTCGGCCAGCGCGCTGTGCTCGACGACCGACGTCAACTCCAGCCTGCTCAGGGCGACTTCGAGCGGCAGCGCCTCGGTCTGGCTGCGGTTGACGGCGAAGACGGTGACCGAGCCGTCCTCGGCGCGCACGGCGGTGGCGTGCAGCAGGTCCGCCTCGCCGTACTTCTTCGTCTCGTAGGTCGGCGAGTCGACGCGTACGTCGAGAACCTCGCCGCGCCCGTACTTCGCCGCCTGCGCGAACGGGAAGAACGTGGTCTGCCGCCAGGCCGGGCCGCCCGGCTCCGTCATGATCGGCGCGATCACGTTGACGAGCTGGGCGAGACAGGCGACCGTCACCCGGTCCGCGTGCCGCAGCAGCGCGATGAGCAATGAGCCGAAGACGACGGCGTCCGTGACGGAGTAGACGTCCTCCAGGATGCGCGGGGCCTCCTGCCAGTCCTCGACCTGGTGCGGGTTGGGCCGACTCTGGTACCAGACGTTCCACTCGTCGAAGGAGAGGTTGATCTTCTTCTTCGACTTCAGGCGGGCACCCACGTGGTCGCAGGTCGCCACCACGTTCTCGATGAAGGACTCGGTGTCGACGGCGGAGGCGAGGAACGAGTCCCGGTCGCCGTCGGACTCCTCGTAATAGGCGTGCAGGGAAACGTAGTCGACGAGGTCGTACGTCTCCTTCAGGACCGTCGCCTCCCACTCGGCGAACGTCTCCATGCCCTGCCCCGAGGAGCCGCACGCGACGAGTTCGAGGTCCGGCTCGATCTGGCGCATGGCGCGGGCGGTCTCGGCGGCGAGCCTGCCGTACTCCTCGGCGGTCTTGTGGCCGGTCTGCCAGGGGCCGTCCATCTCGTTGCCGAGGCACCAGAGGTTGATGCCGAAGGGTGTCTTGTCGCCGTGGGTGATGCGCTGCTCGGAGAGGGTCGTGCCGGAAGGGTGGTTGGCGTACTCCTGGAGTTCCAGGGCCTCGGCGACTCCGCGCGTGCCGAGGTTGATCGCCATCATCGGCTCGGCCTGCGGGCCGAGCTTCTTCAGGAACGCGATGTATTCGGAGAGGCCGAAGCGGTTGGACTCCGTCGAGCGCCAGGCCAGGTCCAGGCGGCGGGGGCGGTCCTCTGCGGGGCCTACCGAGTCCTCCCACTTGTAGCCGGAGACGAAGTTGCCGCCGGGGTAGCGGATGGTGGTGACGCCGAGTTCTCTGACCAGGTCCAGGACGTCTTGGCGGAGGCCCTCTGCGTCTGCGGTGGGGTGGTCCGGTTCGAAGATGCCGGTGTAGACGCAGCGGCCGAGGTGTTCCACGAAGGAGCCGAAGAGGCGGGGGTTGACTTCGCCGACTGTGAAGGCGGGGTCGAGGGTGAAGCGGGCGGTGCGCATGCGGGCCTTTCCGGGTTGAGTTTTGTCTGCGGCTTGTGGGGGCTGGTCGCGCCGTTCCCCGCGCCCCTAAAGGGCGACTGGCCAGCCGGTGGTTGTCCAGCTCAGGGTGTTGAGCCCCAGCTTCGGTGTGCCGTTATCGTCGCCGTCGTAGTAGTGGTATGCCAAGACATCCTTACCTTTGTCTTGGAAGATGGATTCTCCGCCCGGGCCTATGTAGCGGCCGTGGCTTGCGAGGAGTAGGTCTCCGCCGCCCGTCAGCATCGACTTGCCCGTGCTGTCTGCGTACGGGCCCGTTATCGAGGTCGCTCGGCCCACCCTGATCTTGTAGGTGGAGTTGACGCCCGCGCAGCACGCGTCGTAGGACGCGAACAGGTAGTAGTAGCTGCCGTGGTGGACGATGTACGCGCCCTCCACCGCGTACGGCGCGTCCGGGCGGGTCGCCAGGTGGGCGACCGGTGCGCCGGTGATCGCCTTGCCCGTGCCGGGGTTCAGTTCGACCAGGCGGATGCCCGTCCAGTACGAGCCGAACGCCATCCAGAGTCTGCCGTCGGCCTGGATGAGGGCCGGGTCTATGGCGTTCCACTCGTCCGTGGTCTCCGAGGTGAAGGCCTTGCCCTGGTCGGTCCAGGTGCCGGGGAGGCCGGTCGGGGAGGTGGCCACGCCGATCGCGGAGTGGTTGGTGCCCCAGGAGGAGACCGCGTAGTAGAGCCAGTAACGGCCGTCCCGGTAGGAGAGGTCGGGGGCCCAGGGGTCGCCGGTCGAGTTGTACTCGTACCACCAACTCGGGGGCGCGGCGAAGGCGTTGCCCGCGTCGTCCCACTGGACGCGGTCCTTCGAGGTGCGGGCGCCGATCACCCCGCCGGTCGAATAGGCCACGTATCCGCCGGACTTGAGGTGGATGACGGTGGGGTCGTGGATGATCTGCTGGCCGGTGACGGGCTGCGGGTCGGGGTAGGTGACGGCTGCCCCGGCTGTGGTGGGGAGGATCGCGATCGCTGCGGCGGTCAGCAGGGTCGCCAGTCTGAAGCGCTTCAACTCAGCACCTCCAAGGGTGAGTTACTGACCGGCCAGGCCGGTGTGGGCTATGCCCGCCACGATCTGGCGCTGGAAGAAGACGAAGACGATGATCAGCGGCAGGCCTGCCATGAGACCGCCGGCCATGAGCTGGGCCCACTGGATGCCGTAGGAGTTCATGACGGTCGCGATGCCGTTCGGCATGGTCATCAGGTCGGGGTTGTTGGTCACCATGTACGGCCACAGGAAGTTGTTCCAGGAAGCGATGAAGGTGAAGATGCCCACCGCCGCGAGGGAGGGGCGGGACAGGGGGACGACGATGGTGAAGAAGATCCGCCAGCGGCCCGCGCCGTCGATGAAGGCGGCCTCCTCCAGTTCGCGGGGGATGCCCTGGAAGAACTTGTAGAGGATGTAGACCATCGCGGCGGGCGCGCACTGCGGCAGGACCATGCCCCAGTAGGTGTCGACCATCCCCATCTGCTGGACGGTGGTGAAGAGGGGGACGCCGAGGACCGCCGGGGAGATCATCAGGCCCGCCATCACCACGCCCATCAGGACGGACTTGCCCTTGAACTCGGTGCGGGCGAAACCGTATCCGGCGAGCGCGGCGACGGCGACCACGATGGCCGTCACCAGGACCGACACCACAAGGGAGTTGACGAACCAGTCCGTGATGTTGCCGGTCTTCCAGAGCGCCTTCCAGGCCTGGCCCGTCCAGACCTCCGGCAGCCAGTGCGGCGGGATCTCGGCCGCCTCGGCCTCGGACTTGAGCGAGGTGAACAGGGCCGCGGCGATCGGCGCCATGAAGACGGCCGAGACGGCGGCGCCGATCAGCGTGAGGACGATCTGGCTGGGCGTCCAGGGCTTGCGGGGCTTGGTCCGTAGGGGCTTGAGCCGTATCTGGGCGCTGCTCATCGGGTGCCCTCCTCACGGTTGCGCAGCAGTGCCATCCGCGCGAGGGCGACGGCCGCGATGATCACGAAGAAGATGATGGACATCGCGGAGGCGTAGCCCACGCGATAGCTGGTGAAGCCCTGTTCGAGGGTGTACTGGACGAAGGAGCGGGTGCTGAGCTCGGGTCCCGGTCCGAAGTCCATCATCACGACGGCCTGGTCGAAGAGCTGGAGCGAGGCGAGGGCCTGGAGCGCGATCACCAGGCCGGTGATGTGGCGCAGCATCGGCAGCGTGATGTGGACCGTCCGGTGCCAGGCGTTCGCGCCGTCGAGCTTGGCGGCCTCGTAGAGGTGGTCGGGGATGCCCTGGAGCGCGGCGAGGTACAGCAGGAAGCTGAAGCCCACCGTCCACCACAGGGTCTCGATGACGATGGCGAGCATCGCGTAGGACTTGTCGGTCAGCCAGGGTGTGGTGAGGCCGAAGGTCTCGTTGAACAGGCCGATCCCCTGGGTGAACAGCCACTGCCACATGTTGCCCGCGACCGTCGACGGCAGCAGGAACGGCGCGAAGAAGCACAGCCGCCACAGCCACTTTCCGCGCTCGATGTGGTGCGCGAGCATCGCGAGCAGGAAGGCGAGGACGGTGATGCACGGCACGACTAGCAGCGTGAAGTACGCGCTGTGGCCCAGCGCGTCCCACATCGCCCGGTCGTGCAGGGCCTCGCGGTAGTTGTCGAGGCCGACGAAGCTCGCGCCGTCGCCGGAGATGTTGGCGTCCGTGAGGCTGAGGTAGACGCCGCGCAGCAGCGGCCAGATGACGAACAGGGTGAAGAGCGCCAGGAACGGGGCGACGAACCAACCCCCGTGCTGGAAGCCCTGCTTGCGGCGGACGGTCGCGGTGGCGGTGGCGGTCCTCGCCCGCGCCGGTGCGATGACGGTCTGGGCACTGGTCGTCATGCGGCTGCACCTCCCTGCGCGGCGGTCCTGCCGTCCATCGGGTTCTTCGAGGCGAGGAGTTTGGTGAGATGGTTCTTCATCGTCCGTGCCGCGGCGGCCGGCTTGGCGGAGCCCATCGTCGAGGAGACGACGACGGGACCGAGGTCCTGGGCGAGGACGCCGGTGGAGCCCGCGAACCACACCTTCGGCTCGGTGGCCTGGTGGTTCATCGCGGAGACGTACTCGTTCTGCGGGGTGAGCTTCTTGTACGCGGCCGTGGACAGCGTCGGCGTGTACGCGGGGATGTGGCCGCCGGCCGCCCACTGCAGGGCGTGTGTGACGACGTATGCGGCGAGTTCGTGCGCGGCCTCGTTGGTGGCGCCGCCGCGGCCCGCCTGGTGCGGCAGGACGAAGGAGTGCGACTCGGCGTGTGTGGCCCGCCTGCCGAAGACGGGCGGCAGCGGGGTCGCGCCGTAGTCCAGCTCGGCGCCGGAGAAGACCGGCACGGACCAGTTGCCCTCCCAGGTGAAGGGGGCGCCGTTGATGAACTGCTCACCGGTCGGCGCGCCCGGGATGACGTACCCGTCGGTGACGTGCCGGCGGAAGAACTCCAGGACCTGGGTCGCCTTGTCGGCGTCGAAGAGGACCTCGGTGTTGCCGTCGTCGAACCACTTGCCGCCGAGCTGGGTGTAGAAGGCGACGAAGAACCACCACTGGAAGTTCTGGTCGTTGGTCCACAGGCCGATGGTCTGCAGGCCCTTCTTCTGGACCTGCCTGGCCCTCTTCAGGACGTCGAACCACTCGTCGGTGGAGGTGACCGGGATCATCCGGCCGTCGTCGCCGAGCAGGTCCGCCTTCTTCAGCACGTCCTTGCGGTAGAAGCAGAGCTGTACGTGGATGTCGAGCGGCAGGGCGTAGAGCCTGCCGCCGATGACACCGCGGTTCCACAGCGCCGGGTTGTAGTCCGCCTTGTTCACGCCGTACTTGGCGAGGAGGGCCTCGTCCCACGGGTCGAGGAGCCGTCCCGGCGAGAAGCCCGCGACCCGGCCCATGTGCATGACGCCCAGTTCCGGTGCGTGGTTGCCCGCGGCTGCCATGGCGAGTTTGGTGTAGAAGGGGTTGCCCCACTGGAGGGTGGAGTCCTTGACGTCGATGCCGGGGTGTTCCTTGCGGAAGGCGTCCAGCATCGCGATCATGTTGGCGCCGTCGCCGCCGCTGAAGAGGTTCCAGTAGCGCACCCGGGTGTCCGCGCCGGAGGCGAGCGCGTCGGCGCCGGTGCCGAGAGCGGCGAAGGCGAAGCTGCCCGCGACCGCGAGGCCGCCCGCCGTGGCCAGTAGGTGCCTGCGATTCAGGTCAGGTCGTCCCATTGCCTGCCCTTACTGTAGAGATCCTGTCGTGTTCGAAATTCCGAATGCTGCTCGCAACTTCGAACGGGACCGTAAAATCGAAGCGCTTGCGCGTCAATGGGTTGAACACAGTGCACAGTTCATTCGCGGGGGCGATTTCCGGACACAGCGGTCGTTCCCGGTCCCACAACGGCCACCGGATGACATGACGTTGGCAGTTGTGGGCGCGTAACCTCGGACCGGCTTGTGCAGCGGACGGCGGGAAGGGGGAGCGTACGACGTGGTCACGACCTTCCTCGGCGAGCTGTACACGTCCTTCGTGTGGATCCCCACCGCGGTCCTCGGCACCGCCCTCGCACTGAAGCTGCCGGCGATCATCCGGCTGCGGCGGGACCCGCTGTTGCGGGCGGTCGGCGGCCTGCTGCTGTTCGCCTGCGCCCTGTTCGTGTCCGTGACGCCGCCGGTCATCGTCTGGACCAACCGGGTCACCGGTGTGCCCAACTTCTCGGCTCCGTGGGCGTATTCGCTGCTCACGGCGTTCAGCGGGGCCGGGTTACTGCTCATCGTCACCTGGCGCAACGGACTGTCCGACCACTCGAACGTGACCCGGCGCGCCAGACGGTGGGTCATCTCCGTCTACTCGGGCGTGATCGTGGCGCTGTGGGTGCTGTTCGCCCTCGCCGACGTGCCGGTGGAGCGGGTGCGGGACCTGGACACGTACTACGCGAACACGCCATTCATGCGCGAGGAGATCCTGCTCTATCTGCTCGCGCACACCGTGGCCGTACTGATCACCGTACGGCTCATCTGGAACTGGGTCCGCGCGGACGGCCTGCACGGCTGGCTGCGCTGGGGACTGACGTTCCTGGGCGCCGGTTACGCGCTGAGCCTCGTCTTCGATCTCGCCAAACTCACGGCGGTGACGGCCCGTTGGACGGGACACGACCTCGACGCGCTCAGCACGGACGTCGCCCCGTGCGCGGCCTGCCTCGCCGCCGTCCTGACCGCCGTCGGTTTCATCCTGCCGCACACCGGCCAATATCTGCACGACCGCCTGCGCGTGCGCCTGGCCCATCACCAACTCCGGCCGCTCTACGTCCTGATGCGCACCGTCGACGGCGACGGCGTCCCCTTCCTGCTGTGCGCGGCGCCCGAACTGCGCCTGATCCGGCGGGAGACGTACATCCGCGACGTCCTCCTCCCCCTCGCCCGCCACCTCGACGAGGACCTCCGCACCCGCGCCCACCGCGCCGCCCTCCACCTCGGCTGCACACCGCCCCGCGCGAAGGCCCTCGCGGCGGCGGTGGCGATCCTGGACGCCATCGGCTCCGGCCGCGACGCCAGTACCGGCCACCCCGACACCGCCGACCTCCTCCAGGAGATCGGGCCCATCTCCCGCGCCCTGCGCCACCGCGACGCGATCGACGCGGTGCGGGCGGCGGCCCGCTCCACGGACCCCGCCCGCTCCACGCGTCCCACTCCCCCCGCCCATCCCGCGCAGGCGCCCCGCTTCCTGCTTCCGCGGCGACGGTGAGGTGGCTGAGTCGGCGTATGTCCTGGCATATTGCAGCGGTGCGCACGAAGAAGGAGATGCGCCGGTTCGCCGGTGCCCTCATCGATCCCATGCGCGTCCCGGTCCCCGCCGACCCCGAGGCCCTGTTCGACGCGCTGGTCGACTCCGTCACGCGCTGGCGGGGGCGTGAAGTCGTCGTCCGCCGCGAGGTGTTCCCGCCGCACACGGCCAGCGGGCTGTGGCTGGAGGGCGACACCTACGACGTCATCGTCATCGACAAACGGGCCGCCGCCTGGCACCAGATCGTGATCTTCTGCCACGAGGTGTGGCACATGCACCAGCGGACCGCCGACCCCGCGCCCGGACCGACCGCCGACGGCAGCCCCCGGCCCGTCGCCGCCCGTACCGACTTCAGCCTCGCCGACGAACAAGAGGCGGACAGGTTCGGCATGTTGATGAGCGGACGGCTGCGGCCCTGGCTGGAGGCCGCGGCCCAGTCCCCGTCCGGACCGGACTCCGCGCACGACTCCGCCGTGGCCGACGACGGCACACAGCAGGGTGTCGCCGGGCGCATCGGCGCCGCCCTCAACTACCGCGGGACCAGAAAATGAGCAGCCTGATCGACTACCTGAGCTGCGGCCTGCTGTGGCTGGGCGTGCTGGTGAAGGCCCCGGACCTGATACGCCACTGGCACGATCCCTATCTCCGGGTCATCTGCGTACTCCTCGGCCTGGCCGGGACCTGCTTCTTCCTCGGGGCGCCGCCCACCGTCGGCGCGATCAACCACCTCAGCGGCATCCCGAACCTCGCCGCGCCGCTGACCTACGCGTCGGTCACCGCGTACGGCGCCTCCTCGCAGGTCCTGATCGTCTACTGGCGGGGCGGACCGCACGTCCACCGCACCGCCCGCCGCTGGATCGTGGCCTACGCCATCATCCTGGTCGGCATCGCCGTGACGTTCGCGCTGGGCCGCACCCCCGTGGAGCGCCGCACCGACCTGGACACCTACTACGCGACCACGCCGTTCATCGCCGAGATGATCGTGCTGTACCTGGCCGGCCATCTCGCCGCCGTCAGTGTCACGGCGGTGTCGGCGCTGCGCTGGGCGCGGCAGGTGCACGGCTGGCTCCGCACGGGACTGATCACGCTGGGCGTCGGCTCGCTGTGCGGCGCCGGGTACAGCGTGACCAAGTTCGCGGCGGTGATCGCGCGTTGGTGCGGGCGGGACTGGACGAAGCTCGGCACGACCGTCTCGCCGGTCGCCGCCGGACTGGGCGCGGTCCTGACCGTCATCGGCGTCCTGATCCCGCTGACCGGGCCCCGGCTGACCCAGTGGCGCCAGGCCCGGCGGACGTACGCCCGTCTCGAACCGCTGGAACACGAGCTGGCCGAACTCCTCACCCGCCGCGCGCTACGGCTGCCCCGGCCGCGCTGGTCCTCCCCCGACACCCGGCTGGTGTGGCGGCAGACGAGCATCCACAACGCGCTCGGCCACCTGGACGCGTTCTTCGACCGGGCCCTGTACGAGCGGACGTTGGAGACCGCGGCACGCACCACGGGCGACCCGGAACAGGCCGAGGCGACCGCGTGGGCGGCGGTCGTCGCCGCGGCCGTGGTGGAGGAGCGCAGCCACGACCCGCGCCTCGTGCCCGCCGACGAACCGGACCGGCTCCCCGATCCGGCCCCCGGCATCGCCCTTCTCCCGCACATCGCCGACGAGTTGACCCGCTCCCCGCTCGTCGCCGCCGCCCGGGTCCGCACCGGCACGACGGAGGGGAGCACGCGGGCATGAGCCTCATGGTGTACCTCGCCGCCGCCGTCTTCGGGCTGTCCTGCACCGTCCTGCTGCGCCGTCCCCTGCGCGTCCCGCGCGACCCGCTGACCGTGTCCACCTGCGCGGCGATCGTCCTCGGCGCCCTGGCCCTCGTCTGCTCGGCACCGCTGACCCTGGGCACGGTCAACCACCTCACCGGCATCGCCAACTTCGGCGCCCCGCTGACCTACGGCATGCTCTCCGCGTACAGCTGCTCCCTGCTCGTCCTGCTGATCCACTGGCGGGGTGGCTCCCCCGCCCGGATCCGCCGCATGGTCCTGCGCAGCATGGCCGCCTACGGCGCGCTGATCGTGGTCATCGTCGTGCTGTTCACGCTGGCCGACCCGAGCACCGAGCGGCTCACCGACCTCGACACGTACTACGCCAACACGCCGTACATGCGCGAGATGATCGTGCTCTACCTGCTCGGGCACAGCGCGGCCACCCTGGCGCTGTGCACCGTGTGCGTCACCTGGGCCCGGGAGGTGACGGGCCTGCTCAGGACCGGTCTGCAGCTGATCCTCCTCGGCACCCTGCTGGACGTGGTCGGCTTCCAGCTCGTCAAGTACACGGCGCTGGTGGCCCGTTGGTCCGGTCACGACCTGGACTTCCTGTCCACCGGTGTGGCCCCGCCGATGGCCTCGCTGGCCGCCCTGGCCTGTTCCGCCGGCTTCGCCCTGCCGAGGCTGCTGCCCATGGCCCGCGCACACTGGCGCGACCTCAACGACCTGCGCGGGCTGGGGCCGTTGTGGTCGGAGGTCCGCTTCGCGTCCATCGCCCCGAAGCCGCCCAGCGCCCTCAGCCAGCTCCCCCGGATGCGGCTGCACTGGCGCGAAGTCTCCATCCACGACGGCCTGTTGGCACTCACCCCCTACTTCGACGACCGGCTCCGCGAGCGAACCCGTGACGCCGCCCTCCACCAAGGCCGCTCCGCCCACGAGGCCCGGGTGACCGCCGAGGCGGCGATGGTCGCCGACGCCGCCCGCCGCGCCGCCGCCCGCGAGGAACCCTTCATCACCCCGAGCACCTACCGCCTCTACGCCACGGAGGTCTCCGACACGGGGGGCCTGGTCGAGCTGGCGCGGGCACTGGCACGATCACGTCTCGCTGCAGCACCGGCGGAAAGCAAAACGCTGGAGGCCTTGGACAGCACAGGCGACTGAAGTTCCCCAGGGGCGCGGGGAACCGCGCGACCAGCCACGACGCGCCCGCGGTCAAAGAACCGATCCTCACCCCGCAAAAGCAGGCTGCGCCACCCCTTTCCCGGCCCCCGGCACAACCAACAGCGAACCAGCAACAGGATGCGGCGAGTTGAGCCCCACCCGAGCCGTCGTGACGTACAGGTCAGTCAAATCCGCACCCCCGAACGCGCACGCGGTGACCAGCGGGGTCGGCAGCTCAACCACCCGCTCCAGCTCCCCGTCCGGCGTATACCTCCGCACCGCACCCCCGTCCCACAACGCCACCCACACACACCCATCGGCGTCAACGGTGAGCCCGTCAGGGAACCCGGCACCGACCTCGATCTCAGCGAACCGCCGCCGCTTGGTAACGCGCCCGTCCGCGTACTCGAACACATCGATCCGACGCGTGGGCGAGTCGATGTAGTACATCAACCGCCCGTCCGGACTCCACCCCGTCCCGTTGCTCACCGCGACGTCGTCAAGGATCAGCTGCACGGAGCCGTCCCCGGTGACACGGGACAAGGTGCCCCCACAAGCCGCCTCGTCGTACCGCATCGTCCCCACCCACAACGCCCCGTCGGGCGCGACGGCCGCGTCATTCGCCCGCCGCCCGGCAACCGGCTCCCGATGCAACCACCGAAACGCCCCATCGGGATCGACAAGCCCGACCCCGTCCCGGAGATTGAGAACCAGCCCCCCACCGACCCGAGGCTTGGCAGCACCCACATGCTGATCGGTCACCCGAACCGTCCGCCGGCCCGACGCGGGGTCGTACGTGTACACCCGGGACCCGAGGATGTCGATCCAGATCAGCCGCCCCGCCGCCGCATCCCACGTCGGCCCCTCACCGAGCGTCGCCTCGGCCCGTACCGCCACCTCGTACGTCATCCCACGCTCCGGTGCCCGAGTCGCTCCGACAGTTCGGCCGCGCCCTTCGCGGCGAGCTGCTCCAGCTCGACCCGACGCTCGTCGCTCCACCGGATCATGGGAACGGAGATGGACAGCGCGGCGACAACCTGCCCGGCACGGTCCCGGACCGGAGCGGCCACACAGGACACATCCGGATTCGACTCACGACTCTCGACAGCGACCCCCCGCTCCCGGATCTCGGCGAGAGCCTCCCGCAGCGCACCCGGCTCGACGATGCTGTTGGGCGTCATCGCGACCAGCGACACACCGGCGGGGATGCGCGCGGTCAGCTCCGGCTCGGGGAGCGAGGCCAGCAGCATCTTGCCCACGGACGTGCAGTGCGCGGGCAGCCGACGGCCGGCCGCCGACACCATGCGCACCGCGTGCGTGGAGTCGACCTTGGCGATGTAGATGACGTCGGTGCCTTCGAGGATGGCGACATGCACGGTCTCGTCGCAGGTCTCGGCGACGGACCGGGCGACCTGCTGGCCCTCGGCGGCGAGGTCGAGCTGCTCGGCGTATCGGCTCCCGAGCTGGTACGGACGGACTCCGAGCCGGTAACGTCCCGGTTGTCCGGGCACCGGCACGATGTAGGACCGGGCGGCGAGGGTGGTGACCAGTTCGTGCACGGTCGTGCGCGGCAGTTGCAGCTTGCGCACGATGTCGGGGGCGGAGAGCGTCCCGTCCCCGTCGAGGAAGAGCTCGAGAATATCGAGAGCCCGGGTCACGGCAGGTACGAGTCGTCCCACAACCGGCCCCCTTCTTAGATGTCTATGAGTGGATGCGCATGGGTGGCTGTTCGAAATTTCAACTGACGATCGGCATGACGAACACAGGCTAGCCATAGAGGGTTGCACGGGCAATGGTCGCGTGACCATGTGACTACCGACCGGCCCTGGGATCGCCCAGTTCACCACGCAACCGCTGGGCGCGCAGCACCAGTTCGAGCTCGAACCGGCGGTCCGGGTGGTCGATCTCGTCACCCCACAGTTCGCGGATCTGCCGAAGGCGATACCGCACGGTCTGCGGATGCACCCCGAGCCGCGCGGCCACCTCCGGCGCCCCGCCCCGCGTCTCCAGCCAGGCCAGCAGGGTCTCGGCGAGCCGCCGCCGGTGCGTCGGCCCACAGTGCTCAAGCGGCGCGAGACACCGCAGCGCGAGATCGTCGATCAGCTCCTCCGGCTGCAGCAGGACCAGCGCCTCGGTGTGCTCGGTGCAGTACAGAACACCCCCGCCCGGCAACAGCCCCCGCTCCATCAGTCCTACGGCCGCCTCGGCCCAGCGCGCCGACTTCACCGCGTCGGCCAGCGGCACCGGCGGCCCGATCGCGCCGGCCCAGCCGGTCAGCGCCCGGTGCAGCAGCTCGGGCCGGCCGGCGGCATCCGGCTCGGGCACGACCATGCGCGGCTGCTCGTACTCCATGTCGAGCAGGACCTCCTGCCCTACGGCGGGGGCGACGGCCTCGCGGGCCGGGCGCAGCAGGACGCCCACGGCGACCTTGTCGGGCAGCGGCCAGCCGATACGGGCGGCGCGTTCGGAGAGGGCCTCGCCCGGGTCGCCGCGGTGGTGCTCGGCGAGGAGGAGTTCCATGAGCCGCCGCTGAAGGCGCAGCCGCTCCCCCGCCTGCCGTGCGGCGGCCTCCGCGTACCCCCGCACGGACTGGTCGACCAGCCCGTCCAGGTACTCGTAACCCGCGTCGACGAGTGCGTACATCGCGGGCGGCGGGATCTCCACGCGCTGCCCGATCTCGGCCAGCCGGCGCCAGGCGAGCCGTACGCCCATCCGGTAGATCGCCTGGAGCGAGTCGAGGCTGCGGCCGTGCAGGCCCTCACCGCGCCCGAACTCCTGGAAGACGCCCGGCGGTACGGTCGGCCGGCCCTCGGCGGTCTCCAGGTGCTGGACGAAGACCTCGATGGCACGGCGGATGCCGACCAGGGCCATGGATTCGCCCGATTCATCCAGAACCAGGGGCAGTTGGGGGTGCTCACGGCGGATCTCGCGCAGGATCTCCTCGGCGAGCGCTGGTGCCTCGGCCATGGCGATCGCCGCGAACTCCCGCACCTTCAGGAGCGGTACGTCGTGCCACGCCGAGCGCGCGGTCACGGTCGGCGGTGGTGCGGTCGCCGGACGAGCGGTCGCCGGTCGCGCCGCCACGGGGTCAACTCCCCTGGCCCGCTTGCTCGTACGTGACCAGGGGCGTGTTCGGCTGCTCGGGTCTGGCGTCGAGCAGCGCGACGATGCCGAACGCGGCGCCCACGGCGAGGGCGGCGGCCAGAACCACGGTGAGTGCGGCGGCGAGCAGTCTAGACATCGCAGGGTCAGCCTCTCTGTCCTGAGGTCCGTGCGCCCCGCCCCTGCCCGTCGGCCCAGTGTCGGCAGACATTGACACTCCGTCAAGGGGCGCCTACGGTTCCCGGCCCATAGAGCGGCCCGAACTCCGTCACCAACCTTCACTGGAGTGCCCGGATGCGCCGTACGACCTCTCCATTTTCCTTGATCCTGCTGGGACTTGGCACGTTTCTGCTGGTCCTGGCGCCGATGCTGGCGTGGTACGTCGAGCCGCGGGCCGCCGTGACCCCGATCGACATCGACACGACCGCCGTCTACCGGGGCACCGGCAGCTACTTCGACACCGGCGAGTTGCGGACCGTGGACGACCAGCGGATCACCGTCACCCAGCAGGTGCGCGGCGATGTCGCGGACAGCGAGAAGAGCGGGGACGCGGTCTGGGACGTCACCACGACCGTCGACACCGACAAGTCGCTGCCGGCCGCCGATCCGCACGACGCGCTGGAGTTCTTCCCCAACCGCTGGGTCACGGACCGTAAGACCAACAAGCCGGTGCACTGCTGCCACGAGAACCCGTACTTCGAGGGCGACGCCTTCCTGAAGTTCCCCTTCGACGTGCGGAAACAGCCGTACCAGTGGTGGGACAACTCCCTTGGCGCGACGGTGACTTTGCGTTACACGGGGACCAAGAAGGTGCAGGGCTACTCGGGTTACGTCTTCAAGGGCACGGTCCCGGCCACGAAGATCGGCACCCGCCTGGTCCCCGGCAGCCTCGTCGACCAGCCGGGCTCCCCCCAGATACTGGCCGAGGAGTGGTACTCCAACCACGGCATCGAGCTGATCGTCGACCAGCGCACCGGCCGGGTGATCTACGCCCAGACCGGCCCCCGCCGCACCCTGCGTGCCCCCGGCCACGCCTACGACTCGGTCCTCCTCCTGGACGCCGACAAGCTCGCGTTCACCACGGCCACGCAGCGGGAACAGGTCAGACTGGCGAAGCAGGAGAGCGGCCAACTGCGCCTGGTGGGGCAGTCGTTGCCGATCGGTACCGCTGTGGCCGGATTCGTCCTCGCCGTGGCGGGTGGCGTTTTGGTGCTACGAGGCCGCCGGCGCCCGGAATCCGCCACTTCACCCGAGTATCCACCCACGATGTGACGTGACGTCAGTTCTAATAACCCCGAAAATTGTCATGCGGGTGAGTAGCCGTCAGGAACGCCGGGGCGAAAACTGTCCACCCCACCCCGGCACAGCCCACCCACAGAACTCCGCACCGCGCCCCGCCCTTCCCGCCCTCACCCCGCAGAGTTCCGCACCCTGAGACGAGTTGGAGCACCCATGCCCCAGCACGTGCCCTACTCTCCCCCACCCTCGAATTCACTCGGGCGGGGGGACCCCCACCGCACCACGCTTCCCCTGGTCGCGCAGCATGCCCCGGCGCCGGTGCCGCAACCGCGCCGAATCGTCTTCCTCGCCCACCGGGACCTCGACAATCCCCAGGCCGGCGGTTCCGAACTCCTCGTGGACAGACTCGCCGACGGCCTGACCCGACTGGGCCACCAGGTAACTCTGTTGTGCGGCGGCCCGGCCGCCTATCGCGACTACCGCGTCATCTCGGCGGGCGGTGCCTACGGCCATTTCCTGCGCGCCCGTACCGCCTTCACCCAACAGATCGGCGACTGCGACCTGTTGGTCGAGGTGTGCAACGGCATGCCGTACTTCGCGCCCGTGTGGCATCACGGCCCGACCCTGTGCCTGGTCAACCACGTCCACACGGACCTGTGGAAGATGCGGTTCGGCGGGCCGATGGCACCGGCCGCGCGGATCGGCCGAAGACTCGAACACTGGGCGCTCACCGGGGCGCAGCATCGTGGCCTGCTGGTCGCGGTCTCGCCCTCGACCGCGCACGCGCTGCGCGGGATCGGCGTCGAGCGGGACCGGATCCGGGTCGTGCACAACGGAGTTGAGGAACCGGGGCCGCGTGCCGACCGTTCCATCGAGCCGCTCTTCGTGGCGGTGGGGCGACTGGTCGAGTACAAGCGGATCGATCTGCTGCTGCGGCTGTGGGAGCGGGTACGTCCCGTTACCGGCGGGCGGCTTCTGATCGTCGGGGACGGCCCTGAGCGCGGGCGTCTTGAGCAACTCGCGGGCCCGGGTGTGGAGTTCACCGGGCACGTCTCGGAGGCGCGGAAACACGAACTGCTCTGTGCGGCCTGGCTGTTGTTGCATCCTTCCGCGTTGGAGGGGTGGGGCCTGGTGGTGACGGAGGCTGCGGCTCGCGAGACGCCGGCGATCGCGTTTGACGTGCCTGGGCTGCGGGACTCGGTCGTTGACGGCGAGACCGGCGTACTGGCCCAAGGCGAGTCCTCCTTCGCCGCCGCCTGGTGCACGTTGGCTCTGTCCGGGGAGCGGCGTGAGGTGATGGGCAAGGCGGCGCGTGACCTCGCGGCGCGCTACCGGTGGCACCGAACTGTCAGACAGTTTCGTGCGGTTGCCGCTGAGGCGGTGAGGGGCTGGGGGTCGTGACGCCTAAGCGCCGTTTCGGTGAGTTCCGTGGGCGACTGCAGGGCCGTCGTGGCTGGTCGCGCCCCGCGGCGGAGCCGCATATCGATACAGCCCCGCGCCCCTTGAGGGGCCCTTCACCTCGCCGGGGTTTCAAGGATCCCTCTCTCCGGCGCTCCCTCGCCCTGTTTCGCGCCTTCCTGCATGAACAGGACGACCCGGAGTTCTGCTACTCGCTGCTTGCCCGTGATGCCGCCGACCAAGTCGAGGCCTACGACGGTCCCGTCGTCGGTCGTACCGTCGTGGATGTCGGCGGCGGCAGCGGGTACTTCACCGAGGAGTTTCGGCGGCGCGGCGCCCACGCCTATCTCTTCGAGCCGGACGTAAGGGAGTTGGGGCGTAAGCCGACGGACGGGACCGTGATCGCCGACGGCTATCTGCTGCCTCTGTCCGACGGGGTCGCGGACGTGACCTTCTCCTCCAACGTCCTTGAGCATGTGGCCGATCCGCAGACGTTTCTCAGTGAGCTGACTCGGGTGACCCGGCCCGGTGGGCTGATCTATGTGTCGTTCACCAACTGGCTGTCCCCGTGGGGCGGTCACGAGTGGGCGCCCTGGCACTACCTCGGCGCCGAACGGGCCCGCGCCCGCTACCGGCGCCGTACCGGAAAGCCGGCCAAGCACACCCTCGGCGAGAACCTGTTCGCCGTGCACATCGGCGCCACCCTGCGGCAGGTCCGCGCCCGCGATGACGTCATGGTCGTCGCGGCGCGCTCCCGCTACTGGCCCTTCCTGGACCGAGCCGTCGTCAAGGCGCCCGGGATAAGGGAGTTGGCCACCTGGAACCTCCTCCTCATCCTCCGGCGGTGTCCACCATGACGGCGACCACGGTCCAGGCCCCGCCCCCGGCGGCCGACCCCACCACCACGACCATCGCGGGCCCCCCGGAGGGCCCGAGGTCATGGCGCTGGCTGCTGGGGTTCTGGGCCGTGGTGTTCGTGCTGTTCCTCGCCGTGCACCCGGGCCGGCAGACCTTCGACACCAAGCTCGGCGTCACCGTCGATCCCGGCCAATTCCTGTCCGACCTGGGCCAGTTGTGGCACGACCGGGGTTCGTTCGGCGGCATCCAGGACCAGTACGCGGGCTACCTCTGGCCGATGCTCCCGTTCTACTGGCTGGCCCACGCCGTACATCTGCCGGTCTGGCTGGCGGAACGCCTCTGGCTGTCCCTGATCATCTCGGTCGCCTTCTGGGGCGCCCTGCGCCTGGCCGAACGGCTGCGCGTCGGCAGTCCCGCGTCCCGCCTCCTGGCCGCCGTGACCTACGCGTTGTGGCCGGTGTTCACGATCGTCGTGGGCTCGACGTCCGCAGCCGCGCTTCCGGGGGCCTTCCTCCCGTGGGTCCTGCTGCCGCTGACCAACGAGCGCTACACGGCCCGGATCGCGGCCCTGCGGTCGGCGTTGATCGTCCCGTTCATGGGCGGCGTGAACGCGGCGGCGACGCTCGCCTCGCTCCTCCCCGTCGGCCTGTATCTGCTCTCCCGCCCATCGGGTCCAAGGCAGCGCAAGCTGATCGCGTGGTGGGTGCCGGGGGTGATCCTGGCGACGGCATGGTGGTGGATCCCGCTCCTCATGCTCGGCGTCTACGGCGAGAACTTCCTTCCCTACGTGGAGACTTCACAGACCACGACCGACACCATGTCGGCGACGGAGGGCCTGCGCGGAGCCGGTGACTGGGTCGCCTATCTGCACCTCGGGGAGGCCTGGATACCGGCCGGCTGGACGGTCGCTTCCTCGGTGATCGTGATCGTCTGCTCGGCACTCGCGGCGGGACTCGGCCTCGCCGGGCTGGCCAGACGGGACATGCCGGAACGGCGCTGGCTGGTACTGACCGCCGTGACGGTCGCACTGATCCTGTTCGCCGGATACGGCGGCGCGTTCGGCGCGCCCTTCCACGGGCTGGTGCAGGACTGGCTGAACGGGCCTTTGGTCCCCTTCCGCAACATCTACAAGTTCCAGGCGGGCCTGGCCCTCGCACTGGTCCTCGGCCTGGCCCACCTGGTGGGCGTGGCGGCCGAGCCACGCGGAGCCCGCGAGGTCCCGGGCCGCCGGCTCGCCCCGCTGATCGCGGTGATCCTCGTGCTCCCCGGCCTGGCCTGGCCGTATCTCAACGGGTCGATCCTGAACCCGGGTTCGTTCCAGCAGCTCCCCAAGTACTGGCAGTCCACGGCGGACTGGCTGCACAAGTACTCCCCCGACTCCCGCGCCCTGGTCGTCCCGGCGACCGCGCACGGCATCTACACCTGGGGCTCCCCCATCGACGAGCCCCTCGACGTCCTCGCCAACTCCCGCTGGGCGGAACGCGATTACGTCCCGATGGGCACCCCCGGCAACCGCCGAGCGATGGACGCGGTGGAACAGGCCCTGGCCAGCGGCAGCGAAGTCCCGGGCCTGGCCGACTACTTGAGCCGGGCGGGCATCTACTACGTCGTCGTACGCAACGACCTCGACCCCGACCAGATCGGCTACGTCCCGACGACCACCGTCAAACGCACCCTGGAGCAGTCCGGCTACCAACGGGTGACGGGCCTGGGCCCGATCATGACCGGCGGCCGGATCGCCAACGACACCCCGCTCCAGGTAGAGGGCCTGTACCCGCGCCAGCGGGCGGTGGAGATCTACGAACCGACGAGCAAGGACGTACAACGCCCCGGCCAGGCGGCCCTGACGCCGGTGGCCGACACGGCGGTGGTCTCGGGCGGCCCGGAGTCCCTACTCCCCCTCGCCACCGAACTCCGGGGAAGGGCAACGGTGTTGACGGGTGACAACCACCCGGGCCTGGGCTCCCCCTCCCTCCAGATACTCGGCGACGGTCTACGCCGAGCAGACACCAGATTCGGCTTGGTGGACGCCAACACGTCGTACACATACACCCCCGCCGAACGCAACGCGCCCGACGCGGTCCAGGACGCCGGCAAGAAACCGAAACAGATCCTGCCGACGAAGGGCATCGCCCACCAGACGGTGGCGCAGCTGCGCGGCGCCCGCTCGGTGACGGCGTCCTCCAGCGGCAACTGGCTGTTCTCCCTGCCTCAGTTCGACCCGGTGAACGCCTTCGACGGCAACCCCGACACCGCGTGGGCGGAGGGCGCGGCGGGCTCAGCGAACGGCCAGTGGCTGCGCATCGCCTTCGCGGGCGGGTCGTACGACATGCCAGGTTCGTTCAAGGTCACACCGCTTCCGCAGGAGAGCGTGCGGGCGGCGGCGACGGAGGTGAGGGTAGAGACGGCGAAGGGAACCGCAACCAGCCACCTCCAGCCGAGCGGCATGCCCCAGACGATCAAATCCCCACCGGGCGCGACGGGTTGGATGAAGCTGACGATCGTCGACTCAGTGGCCCGCCACACCGGCTTGACCGGCGCGGGCTTCTCCGAGATCGCCCTCCCGCACATCCAGGTCACCCGACTCCTCAAGCTCCCCACCGACGCAAACACGACCGACGCGTCCGCCGAGATCATCTCCCTGCACCGCACGGCCGACCCGACGGGCCTCTCCCCGACGGGCACGGAGGCGGGCCTGCACCGCACGTTCTCGACGTCGACGGCGGGAACGTACGAGATGAAGGCGAGCGCGGTGGCAACGCCCGGCGAGGAGTTGGACAAACTCCTCTACGAGGTGGCCCCCGCGCAACAGCACCGCATCACGGCGACGGCGGACTCCACGGCGGCACTGGGCACGGGTCTCTCCGCCCGCAACCTGACGGACGGCGACCTGACGACGGGCTGGATCGCGGGCGACCGCCCAACGATCCACCTCACCTGGACCGGCAAACAGCCGGTGGGCGAAGTGGTGTTGGCCCCCGCGGGCGGCCTGTCGACCCGCCCGACCGAGGTGGACATCACGTCACCGGACGGTTCGACGATCGCCGGCGTGGACGAGAACGGCGTGGCCCGCTTCGACCCGATCACCACGGACCACCTGAACATCACGATCACGAAGACGGCCCCCCTGACCCTCCACAACCCGATAGCGGACGACAGCCTCCAACTACCGGTAGGCCTGACGGAGGCCTACATCCCGGCCCTGGACCAGTACCGCACCCCCCAACCGAACCCGTCCCGCCCCTTCACCCTGCCCTGCGGAAAGGGCCCGGTGGTGGCGGTGGACGGCGAGTTGTACGGAACAAGCGTGAAGGGGACGGTGGGCGACCTGACGGAACGGCGGGAGGTGGAGGTGACACTCTGTCAACAGGGCCGGGGTGGCACCGACTTGGAGCTGACGTCGGGAGCACACAGGGTGGAGGCGGGAGACGCGGGCCCGCTGACCCTCACGGACGTGACGCTGACCCGGGGAACGATCACCGAACCCACCGCACAGTCCCGCGAGTTGACGATCCAGGACTGGCTGGGCGACCGCCGAGAGGCGGCGGTCGCCTCAGGCGCAGCCTCGTACCTCACCACGTACGAGAACTACAACACCGGCTGGAAAGCCACCCTGAACGGCAAGGAGTTGTCCTCGGTACGCCTGGACGGCTGGCAACAGGGCTGGCGCATCCCGTCAGGCGCAGGCGGCACGATCAAACTCTCCTACGAACCGGCGACAACCTACGAGGCCGGTCTGATCGGCAGTGGAGCCGCACTGGCCATCCTGCTGTCCCTGGTGATCTGGCGCCGCCACGAACCCAACCCCGACGAGGTCCAACCACCCCCACCACTACCCGGCGTGTGGCTGGGCACGGTGGCACTGACGCTGGTCGGAGTGGTGATAGCGGGCTGGTTCGCCCTTCTGATCCCGGCCCTGGCACTCCTGGCCCACCGCCGCCACGCACTCCTGGTACCGATCGCGTTCGCGGCACTGGCGGGGGCGGGTATCGCGGCGGCGACGGGAGCGGGGGAACCGGTAGGCGCAGGCGAGGGACCATTCAGCCGCGTGGCCCAACTCCTCGCGCTGATCGGCTTGTTCGCGGGTCTGGTGAGCGTACGGGAGGGGAGCGATCCAGGGTCAGGGCCGGGCGCCCCGGACTCAACGCTGGTACTACCACCGTTCAGGACGACGGAAGCGCCCCCACCGCCGTCGCCGGGCCAACTGCCTCAGCGGGAGCGCGGGACGAGCGCACTGGGCGAAAGAACGGGGGCCGAGGAGAGGCCAGAGGCAGTGGAGTCAGGCCCGACGATCTCCGCCCGGGCCCCGGGCCACCAGGACCTCGACACTCCGACCACCCGCACCCCGTTCCACAGGCGAGCCTCACGGCCACCGGCACCAGAAGGCGCTCCCGAAGGAGCACGGGAAACGGCGCGACCAGCCCCCACCGAGCCCGCAGACGACAACAACCAGACGCCCCACAGCACCAACCCGACAGGGCCACGGGGAACGGCGCGCTCAACCCCCACCGACCCGGAGGCCGACAACAACCAGACGCCGCACGGCGACAACCCCATAGGGGCGCGGGGAACGGCGCACTCAACCCCCACCGAACCGAAGGCCGACAACGCCCCCACGCCCCACGGCGCCAACCCGACAGGGGCGCGGGGAACGGCGCACTCAACCCCCACCGGACCGGAGGACGGCAACGCCCCGACGCCGTACGGCGCCAACCCGACAGGGGCGCGGGGAACTGCGCGACCAGCCCCCACCGACCCGCACCCAAGGGACGACCCAGAATGACCGCACTCGACCACCCCGCCCGCGCCGGAAACAACCCCCGCATCCCCTTCCCCACGGTCGACGAAATCGCCCGCCACTGCAGCCAGACCGCCGAACCGGAAACCGTCCACATAGAGGTCCACCTCCCGGGCCCCCTAAACCCGGAACGGCTCCGCACCGCATTCGCAGAAGCCCTCCACCACCACCCCCGCATCCTCATGCGCGAGGCCCCCGGCCCCTGGTACCGCCGCCGCTACGAATGGGAGTTGACCAAAACCCCGGACATAGAGGCAGTGACCTTCCCACCCCCCACAAGAGACGCCCTCGCCCAAGCCCGCACCCGCTCCCTGACCCACACCCCACCCCTGACCGCATCCCCACCGATCCGCCTGGAAGCAGTCCCCCTCCCCCAAGAAACCGGCACAACCACAGGCACCCCCACCCGCACCGTCCTCATCCTCACCGTCAACCACACCGCCCTGGACGGCCCCGCCTGCCTCCGCATCCTCGCCACCGCAGCGGAGCGCTACGGCGGCAGGGACAACCCCCCGACCGCCCCGCCCCCCCCGCCCCCCCCCCCCCGCCCGGGCCCCCCCGGCGCCCCCCCGCGGGCGGGGGGGCCCCCGCCGCCGCCGGGGGGCGCGGCGGCGGCGGCGCC